>NZ_CP009320.1 GCF_000959725.1 Burkholderia gladioli | reverse complement strand
GCATCCAAGAAGCGAAATTCCACGTGGTGCTTGCAGAGAACAACTAGGTTAGTTCGCAAAGAAATGAGTCGCCCCATTAATAAGGACTACATATTTTATCCTTGCAAAATACACGCATTGCGTGTATTCTTTAACTCATGGATGCACCGCATCCGCCGCGCCTCGGGTCAACAGGGGCTGGAGATTAAAGATGGCGTATATGAGCCAGGACATGAAGGCCGTGATTACGGCAGAAATGAAACGCATCATGCCGCAGGGCTGGAAATACACCCTCCGTGTTGAAGATCACACTAAGATCGTCTGCACGATCATGCAAGCGCCGATTGATCTGATTGGGATCGCGAACGAAATCAACCGCGAGATTGCAGCAAGCCGCGGCGACGAACCCTATCAGGTCGCAGGATATTTCGATGTCAGCCTGTTTCACCTCGACCGATACGACGCGACGGCAGCGGGCGAAACGTTCCGTGCGATTGATAAGGCGCTTCGCTCGGCTGGGTGGTACGACCGCAGCGACAGCACTATCGACTACTTTGATATCGCGTATTTCACGGGACTCCGCGTAGGGCGCTGGAACAAGCCGTTTGTCTGCGCATAATTTCGCTAACACTCAGACCCGGTTCGCCGGGCCTGAGCCGAAACAGGAGTACGACATGCAACACGATCAAGAAGCGGAATTCCGATCCGCTAGCCAGCGAGCCACCACCGACCTTGTCAGTTGGATTGACAGTCATCAACTGCCGGAGGCGACACGCGACAACGGCGATGGAACGCTAACTGTGGCATGCGCGACTGTTGGCAGGAACGGTGACGTGACGATCGAACGCGAAACGATACCTGCCACGCTCCAAGCAGCACGCGACTGGCTTGGCTACTGAGCCGCACGATGCTATCCAGCTGCTACTCAATGAGGGGAATGACGATGGAAAAGCTCTACAGCGAATGGTTCTGGTCCGAAGCATCGGCACGCGGCGCGGCAGAGCGCGCGGCGAAGAAGGTCGGCGGCGTTCCCCGCTGGCGCTACGCGATGCGCGCAGACGGTCGGCATGACTGGATCGCCGAAGTTTTCGCCGCCTGACCAACCGCGCCCGCTACAGGAGAACGACGATGGCAACCAAGCGCAAGGGTTATACCGAAAAAGAAATCTCGGATCGAGAGCAGGTGATGAATGTGCTTGCAGAAAACGTGGAGGAATTCAAAGCGCTCATGAAGCTGCGCGGCATGACCGAAGACCAGCCGGGCTATCAGAACTTCGTCGCGCAGTTCGTGAGTAACAAGCTCCGCGACGAAGCCCTCCGGAATGAATTCGTCAAGCAGCTCGGCGCGGCCTGACCCTCGCCTGCTACAGGAGAACGACCATGGAAATGCCCATCAAGCGCCTGCAAGGCCCGCGCGGCCCGATCCGCCGGGGGAGCGGAAAGATTGTCGCGGAAATCGTGGATTCTCGGTTCACGCTGGAAGCTCGCGACACCCGGAGCATCTGGCGCTGGGCAGCCTGGGGCGCCGACCGAAAGGTCATCCAGGTGATCGAAGTCGAGAACCGCGACGGCATCGACGAGCTTTGGTGGCTTCGCGAAATCGTTTCGGACTATTGCCACCGCGTGCGCTCGATAGCGAACTAATACCGTCGCCCGCTACTGCGGGCGATCAGCATTTGGAGAACGAATGGCAAATCATCCGAACCGAAGCGCCCTAGCGCCAGGCGCAGTGATTCCGACGCCCGAGGAAGTCGTCGCAGCGCGCCAGGCCGCCGGCCTAACGCAGACCGAGGCAGCAGAACTCGTACATTCCAAGCTTCGGGCCTGGCAGTGTTGGGAGGCAGCGAAGGACAAGCCCGATCATCGACGGATGCATCCCGGTCTATGGGAGCTTTTTTTACTTAAAACTGCAAAATAATCCAACTTCAATCATGAGTCAGGCGTTCTTCAACACGACGTGGCAAAGTCAGCCCGTGCAGGTGATGGCCGGATGGGACGGCATCGACTCCGAGCTATACGTCAAGGTGTTCTATCTAGACGAGCGCGGAGAGGTGGACGAGTCTCCCGGCCTCGTGCTCGACGCGTGGAAGGAAGTCTATCCGCGCCCTACCGAAATAAACGATGCTGCCGCTGCGCTCGTCATGGAGATTCAAGACAAGCTCGACCGGATTGGTATCGTCATACCGCAATTGATGCTCGGCGAAATCCTCGCGCGCATGGTCACGGACGATAACCAGACGCGAACCATGTACGACGAGGCAGGCACGGCGATCGCCGAAACCTCCGCAGGCAACTGACTCCACCTGCAGGCCTGGACCCGGCCCGGGCGGCATGCGGCACCAGTTGCTCGCGCTGGAGCGCGGCGCCGGCGGCGCTGCTGGCGATCGCCGCGGCCGCCGGCGGCAATCAGCACGGCCGGCGCGCTGGCCAGCAGTTCATCGAGCTGGATCTCCACCTGCAGGCCTGCGCCTGGCGCGCGCTATGCGCGGCACCAGCTGCTCGCGCGCGGCGCCGGCGGCGCTGCTGGTGGTCGCCGCGGCCGCCGGCGCCGATCAGCACGGCCGGCGCGCTAGCCAGCTGCTCATCGACCTGGATCTCCAGCAGCAGCCCGGCCAGGCCGGGCTACGCGCGGCACCAGCTGCTCGAGCATGGTGCCGGCGGCGCTGCTGGCGATCGCCGCGGCCGCCGGCGCCGATCAGCACGGCCGGCGCGCCGGACAGCACTCACGTCGCATCTGGTTGACTTTCTCAGGATCTGATACCGTAAACCACTGTATAAATATCAGGGTATCGGAGAAATTGCATGTCTGTCCCCATTCCATTGTCGATCTCGGCACCGCTCGAGCTAATCGACGTGGGCCAGCGCGTCCAGGCCGGGTTCCCGAGCCCGGCCCAGGATCACCAGCAGCGGCGAATCGATCTAAACGAGATCCTGGTCTTGAACCCGCTATCGACGTTTCTGTTCCGCGTCTCGGGCGATAGCATGGTCGAGGCGCGGATCTATGACGGCGACCAGTTGATCGTAGATCGGTCCGTGGAGGCGGCACCTGGGCGCATCGTGCTTGCTTGCGTCGACGGCGAATTCACCGTGAAGATCCTGCAGCGCCACAAGGGCAGCGTGTTCCTACAACCGGCCAATGCAGCTTACGAGACTATCCGGTTTCACGAAGGCCAGGAGTTGACCATCTGGGGCGTGGTGACGTGGAATCTTCGGCAGATCCTACATGACAAAGTAGGCCGGCCATGAGGCGCCTGGCGCTCGTCGACGCAAACAATTTCTACTGCTCGTGCGAGCGCGTGTTTCGTCCTGACCTGGTCGGCCGGCCGCTCATCGTCCTGTCGAACAACGACGGCTGCGCTGTCGCGCGATCGAATGAAGCGAAAAGCCTTGGCGTGAAAATGGGCCAACCGTTTTTCGAGATCCGGCACCTGGTGCGCGAGGCAGGCCTCGTCGCGCTCAGCTCAAACTATCCGCTCTATGCAGACATGAGCCAGCGCATGATGGACATTCTGGCGCAGTACGCACCGCGGCAGGAGATCTACAGCATCGACGAATCTTTCCTGGATTTCACGGACCTGGCCGAGCCCGTCGTTAACATCAGTGTGCGCATGCGCGAGCAGGTCGACCGGTGGATTGGCCTTCCTACCTGTGTCGGCATCGGCCCAAGCAAGACGCTGGCGAAGCTGGCCAACCACGTGGCCAAGAAATCATTGGGCGGCCAAGCCGTCGGCGTGTGTGACCTCACTGCGCTGCCCGCAGCTCAGCGCGAGCAGCTGGTGGATGCAATCGACGTCGAGGAAGTATGGGGCGTCGGCCGACGCCTGGCGTCGCAACTGCGCGCCATGCGGATCGGTACAGTGGGGCAACTGAGGCGAGCGCCCGCGGATCTCATTCGCCGGCGCTTTTCCGTTGTCCTCGAGCGAACCGTGCGCGAACTTAACGGAGAGGCCTGCCTGGACCTGGACGACATCGCTGCGCGCCAACAGATCGTGTGTTCCCGCAGCTTCGGTGCCGAGGTAACGCAGCTCGAGGGCTTGGTGGAAGGTATCACTGAATTCGTCGCGAAGGCGGCCGAGCGCTTGCGTGGTCAGCAGCTGCTCGCCGCGCAGCTGCAAGTGTTCATTCGAACTAATCCGTTCCGCACACAGCAACGGCAATACAGCAATTCGCTCGTGGTTCCGCTCGTCATGCCGACGGACGACACGATCACGCTGCTGAAGGTGGCAACCCTTGCGCTGCGCCACCTTTTCCGGCCGGGATTTCGCTACGCCAAGGCGGGGGTGATGCTGTTCGATCTCGTTCGAGGAGGACGACAGCAGCGCGATCTCTTCGTCGAAAACGATGAGAGCCGACATCGCTTGATGGCCACCATCGACGGCATCAATGCGCGTTACGGGAGCGGCACGATACGCATCGGCCGGACAGAGACGCGGCAGGCCTGGGAGATGAAACAAACTCATCGCACGCCGGCGTATACGACCGATTGGTCAGCGCTGCCAATCGTGCACGCTCGCGCGGACATGTAATCGAATAGATCCCGCGAGAACACCTCCGCATCGAGGCACGGCGAGAGGGATCGGCCGGAGCGCTGCGCGCGAGGTGATAGCCGGCCGCCGCGAGCGACCGGCTATCACTTGTCGTGGTCAAGACGCCAGAATGGCACGAATCCCGCCGCATCGCAGAGCAAGGCCCACGCGGCGTAGGTAATTGGCGCCTCTTCTGACATCCACTTCCGAACCTGTCTCCCGCGGCTCGCTGTGGCAACACCTAAGTAGGCTGCCGCTTCAGGAGGGCTTAAATTAGCCCTGCGAAGAACTTCTTGGACTTCCGCGCCCCTTGGCCTAATCCAGTAAGTTGCGGGCTGCAGACATTCTCGCCGGATTTCTAACAAATGCTTTTCCATTGGTTTCTCCATCAGAGTCTGTTTTGCCGGCTCTTCCCGACAAAGGTATCCAGCCCCCAGCGCTTTGCGCTGGGGGAATCACGCCTGGAATGGATTCGCGTAGCGATTCCATTCCAGGCTTGACCACACCACCCACCGATGACCCACAGCCTCACCGGATTGCCCCTGCGCTGCGCTCCGGGTCGGGGCTCTCCCCATGCCGGACTCAGCCGGCATGGGTCCCCGTGCCCCTCAATCCGGGCGCGCGGCGCGCGCGAGACCATCTCGGCTCGCACAACCCCGGCTAGCAAGAAGGGAGGTCGCCCCGAGGTGCACGCGACTAGCAGGCCACAGCGGGCGATAGGGGCGGTGCGCCCCCATTATCGCATTCGTCCGTGCTACCCCAGCGCCGTCAGCGCGGTTTGCAGGGCTTCCACCTGCTCGGCCGCTAACTCCGAATCCGCAATGATGTCTTGTCGCGCAATAAACATCTGCGTATAGGGTTCGGCCAGGATGCTCACCTGCCTGCAAATACTGACGCCATCGGCCGATGGAAAGCGGTTACGCCAGTAGTTAATGGCTCGCTCCATGTCCGTCAGAGTGTAGTTCATGCTAATTCGCCCCGGCCTTGCGACCGGAGCGCCTATTCAAATGGAATTGAGCCGATTATGAACGGGCTTCGACTGGCCGATCGTCCGGCCCGACATCCAGCACCGTCACCGCTTGCAGGCCGTTGCGCGTCGCGCATTCGTCAGCCACGATCCGAGCATGAGCCGACGAACCGGCCGGCACGTAGCAATCTACCGGCACCGGGAATTCGAGGCACCGAACCGTTACTTTATATCGTTGCGTTTGCATCGAACTCCCCTCAGTCAATTGCGCGGTAAATTTCACGCCACTCCGGATGTTGAAGGGCGAACGCCCGCAGCGCGTGATATGCCTGCGCGAACTTTTCACCCTCTTTCTCTGCCAGAAAGCAAAGCACGTACAGCGTTACGACGATACCGAACGCCTCGGCGCCGAGGTGCCCTTCATAGCTGTTCAGGTGCCATTGGACGTACAGCTTGCCGTCACCCGCCGGGGCAGCATAAAAGCCACCGTTGTCCAGTTCGAAGAACAACCAGAGACCGCCGTGATATTCCGTCGAAAGCACACCCGCCCATTTGTACAACAATTGCTCGCCAATTAGAAATGCACGGCCAAAATGCTTAGGAAGAAACTCCATACGTTGCTCATCGATGACCAACGATGACTTGATGATTGCTTCGGCTTGATCCACGGCGTTACTCCTGAAAGCGGCCAAGCGGGTGCTCGGCCATGAAAGAAGTATATGCCTTTAAGGCACTAAAGACAACTCATTTTCTTGCCTTTTCGGCCTTAAAGGCATATTATATAGTCATGGCCGAGCACCCGCTTGGCCGCTTTCAGGAGCGTTATCTTGAGTGAGAACCAGAAGCAGCAAGCCGTAGTCGAGCAAATCATCGGCAGTCGCACTGCAACCACCGTGCCTTTCTCCGCGCTTGTCGAGTCGCCGTTTAACGTGCGCCGGCGCGAGCCGCAGAACGTCGAAGGGATGGCTCAGGCGATCCGCAGCGCTGGCGGCATCCTGCAAAACTTGATCGTGCATGAGGTGAAGGCCAAACGCGGAAACAAGGTCAGCTATGGGGTGGCCGCAGGCCGTCGACGCAAAGCCGGCTACGGGCTCCTGGTCGACCTGGGCGAAGCCTCGGCCGAGGCACCAATCAATGTCGTGATCGTCACGGACGGCGAAGCCCGGTTAATGTCACTGATGGAGAACACCGAGCGCGAGGAAATGCACCTTGCCGACGTCTGCGAGGCGATCCGCGACCTGCACGCCGAGGGGCGCACGATCGAGCATATCGCCGAGGTGTTTTCGATTTCCGTGTTGACGGTTCAACGCCGCTTGAAACTGGTCCACCTGTCCCCGGTCCTGTTCGAAGCCTTCCGCAACGACGAAATCGACCTGGGCCAGTTGCAAGCGCTGGCTCTGTGCCCGGACCCTGCCGAGCAAGAGCGGATCTGGACGCGGGCAAAAGCCGGCCCGGAGTGGGGCCGAACTGCTCAAAATCTCCGCACAATCATCACGAGCGAGGAAGTGTCGAGCGCGAGCCGGATGGCGCGATTCGTCGGTCTGCAAGACTACGAGGCCGCCGGCGGCGACGTGCGCCGCGACCTGTTCGCGGAAGACGGCGCAGGCTACCTGATCAATGTCGAGTTGTTGCACGAGCTCGGGCGCGCGAAGCTGGAACAAGCGGCCGACGCGCTGCGCGCCGATGGCTGGTCCTGGGTCGAGGCGAACCCGGATCTGGATCACAAAACACTGTATGCATGCACCAGACTGCCGGCGACTCGTCGGAAGCCGACCAAGGCCGAGAAGAAGGAGCGCGCCGAGCTTGCCGAGCGAGCCACAAAGGCAAGCGATGCGCTGAACGAGGCAATGGAAAGCGACGACGAAGATATCGACACCGACGCGCTAGAACAGGCCTTGCAGGAGGCCGAGGAAGCCGTAGAACGCTACGACGAACGTTTCGAGGGTTGGTCGCCGGAGCAAAAAGCCGTGTCGGGCGTGCTGGTGAGCCTGTCGCAAAGCGGCGACCTGGCGCGCGAATATGGGCTGGTGAAGCGCTCGAACTTGAAAACGGCAGGCAAGGCGCTAGGCGATGAAGCACCGCCGGCATTGCGCCGCGCCGCGCAGCAGCCGGAGCGCCAAAAGCCGCTGCACAGCGAAAGCCTATGCGAACGCCTTACCGCGCATCGCACGGCCATCCTTCGGCACGAATTGAGCCGTCGGCCGGAAATCGCCTTGGTGACGCTGCTGGCCAGGATGGTGCCGGCCGCGCTGCCGGGGCATTTCGGTCGGGACACCCGAGATATGCTCAACATCGTTTCGATCCATTCCGCCGAGAAGATGGCGGGCGCGGCCGACGACATGACCGACAGCCCGGCATGGAAGGCTTACGCCGAGCGCACGAAGTATTGGCAAAAGCGCATCGATGGGGAAGCGAAAGGCGACTTGTTCGGCTGGCTGCTCGGCCAGGACGGCGAGACGCTGCGCGACTTGTTCGCCTTCTGCGTGGCGGGCACGGTGGATAGCATCACTAGCTTCGATCGGCCGCACAACATCGAGCGCGTAGCGCAAGCGCTGAACGTGGACTATCGGGTCTACTGGAAGGCGACGGCCGCTAGCTATTTCCAGCACGTACCGAAGGCCCGAATCCTCGACGTGGTGAAAGAAGCCACGTCAGCCGAGACGGCCGCGCCGCTGGAGAAGCTGAAAAAGCAGGAACTGATTGCCGCCGCCGAGCGCGCGGTATCAGAAACGGGCTGGTTGCCCGAGCCGCTGCGCCATCGCGACCTGAGCGAGAGCATGCAGAATGACGACCTTGGGGACAATCCGGAAGAGACTGAATCGGCAGACCTTGAGGAAATGGAAACAGACGCCGAGTAACAGAGGGGCCGCCTGGATGCAAATCCGGGCGGTTTTTACTTGACACCCATGTCTCCCATGGGAGACAATGAGACATGGTAATCGAACAGACAGACGATTTTGCGAAGTGGCTGCGCGGATTGCGCGACCACATCGCGCGTGCGCAAATCGCCAAACGGATTCAACGACTCGCCCACGGGCAGTATGGCGATGTCAAGTCGGTCGGCGCTGGTGTTAGCGAGTTACGGGTTCATACAGGGCCAGGATACAGGGTGTATTTCGCGCAGCGTGGTTCCACGATCATTGTGCTGCTGTGCGGCGGCGATAAATCCACTCAGCAAAGAGATATTCAACGAGCATGGGCGCTTGCGTCCGAATTGGAGGAATGACTATGGCAATCAAGACGACACCATTCGACCCAGCGGATTATCTCGACTCGCCCGAGGCGCAAACGGAATATCTCCGCGAGTCGTTTGAATCCGGAGACTCGGCCGACATCCAAGAAGCGATCGGAACGGTTGCCCGAGCGCGGGGCATGGCTCAGGTCGCTCTAGCGGCAGGCGTTGGCCGACAAAGCTTGTACAAGGCGCTGGACGAACGTGGCAATCCCGAGTTCGCAACGATCCTGAGCGTTGTTCGAGCGCTCGGCCTCAACCTCACTGTCACGCCAACACAACGTCAAGCCTAGTCGTCCAGGTCGAACAGCGCCCGGTCTGCTGGCCGGGACAACGCCTCATCCATCATCGCGCGGAAATCCGCGTCGTCCCATTCCCCCAGTTCGACACGGCGAAGCACGGCCTCACCGACCAGAACAATCCGCCGCTCGCGATCCGCGCGCGTTTGCTTGACCTGCTGACGCTGGGCCTTAGCGGCGACCTTGCGCGCTTCCTTGAATTCCTTCACTTTGTCGTCGGTCGCGGCGACGCGTCGCTTGAGTAAATTCATTTCCGCTGCTGCCAGATAGGTTGGACGGAATGATAGCTCTGGTCGGCAATGAGCCGATCCAGTCGCTCCTTCGCGCTGTTGATCGCGGCAATCGGCGCGGTGCGCAGTTGGTGATCGTGATGCGTGAGGATGGCGGCGCACAGTTCGACCGCATCGGCATCGAGCGCCCATTCGCTTCTGTCCTGCCCGTGATCGATTGCCGCGATGATCGCCTGTTCGGCGGCGATGAGCACTTCGGGCCGAATGGGAGAAACGTAGGCGTCGCCAATGAACCCGGTCAGCACGATCATGACCAGCAAGGTACGCAGGTGCTCATGCGTTCCCTGCCGATTGCGCAAAGCGGCGAGCGACGCGTGATAGCGGATCGACAGATCGTCGGCGTCGCGCCGGGTCATGGGCGACCACCAACGCTTGCTTTTGCGTGCCGATGCCGCTTGTCGAATCCGCGAAAACGGCGGCGACGATCTAGCCACGGGCGTTCTCTCTGCGATATCGAATGGCGTTAGCCAGCGACATTTTCCGGAAGGCGCTCATCGGCAACTTGCCCGCCATTGCTGCCACTGGATTTATTCGCCGCTTCGCGGTCGGCAATGAACGTGTCGCCACGCGTTTTGAGTTGCTTGAGCGCGGAAGGGTCGGCCTTGGCCTGATCGAGCGCCCACAGCAACGCGCCGCACAGCGTGCCACGATCCACCGGGAAATCGAGCATTTCGACAATCCCGCCGAGTTCGATCAACTGGCGGGTGCGGGCCTTGCGAGCGGCTTCCTTCCGCTCTGCCACCACCTTGAGCGCTGCCACCTTTGCCTCTTCGGCCCGCTCGTTCAACTTCTCCAGCTTGACCAATGCGTCGAGATCGCGCGATTCCTGTTTGGTCGGTTCCGCAATACCGGCAAGTTCGACCAGCATCCGCTGTGATTCAGTCGGAGCCTTCAGGGCGTTGATGAAAGCGATACGCTTGGTGAGCCATTGATCGATCGGCATGATTACCTCAAAGGTGAGAATTTTCAGGAAATGGATTCGGAGCTCGCCACTCGGTTTCGTGTCGAAAGCACCACGTCGTATTGAGCAGGACGGTTGGAAAATCGTTCAACCCGGAACGCGTGCGCTGAAGGAAAAGATCGGAACCGGGCATCAACTCCCACTGGCCGTTGACCTCCAATCCGCCGTCCGGATGGACGAGCCGCGTGAAATCCAGTTGCCAACCGATCTCATTGGCCGCGTGCCATCGATCGTACACCAGTTGCTCATACCGGAAAATTTCGTCCACCGACCAGTTGTTCAGCGCCCGCAGCCGAGCCAACGTTTGCTTACCACGGCCACACGAATTTGCGAAGCCGAGATGAAAGCAGAGATGGCAGGCCGAGCACACTGAAATCAAGTTTTCGAGCTTCTGAACACCCATCACGTAGCAGCCGCCATCGTGGCACCGGTCAATCTCATCCTGATCGGGAAACGCGTAAGACCACAGTTCGTGCACGTCGAGCGAAGTTCGCTGAACCCCACAGCACTGACAGACGAGGTGGTTTCGTTCGAGGATCAACTCACGCACAGTTTCCCAAGATCGCGCGGTAAGCAGATTCGCCAAACTGGCTCCCCACGACGTCTCCGGTATCAGATCACCACAGACGATTTTCTCGTCATCGAACAACACCGGGCAACGCTGCATGAAGGCATCGGACGGCTGATCCCCTCTGAACAGAGGTACGCCGTCGAACGAAAAAAACGCATCGCCAAACATCGGATGCACATCATCCCACGATCTCACAGGCGGACGACTGATCAACGACGACAGCGGCAATGGCGACGACATCGGCACCCCGAAGACCCCCTTCCTGCAAGCTAACAGCCCAGAATCCGCGCGCCAGCCAGCAGGGAGCGAGAGGCAAAGGCGCTTCCAGGGAGGATCGTAGTGCCGAAACGGTCGAAGACCATTTCGGCACTACGCGCGGTTACTCGTTTCTATGCTAGCATAGAAACGACACGAAACACCGTGCCGCCGAAGCGTCGGCACATCAAACCGCCCAAAGCGCAAGGAATCCACGCTCGCATGTATCGCATGGAAGTGAAGCACGGCAAGAAAGGGCAAGCCGGACAACACAAGCGCTATCAGGATCGGGAAGAGCACTACGCTTACATTGCCCGAGAGGGCCGGTTTGAAGAGCGTGGCGATCTCGAACTCAGCGAAAGCGGCAACATGCCGGAATGGGCGGCCAACGATCCGACCGTATTCTGGGATATGGCCGATCGCTACGAGCGGGCCAACGGCCGGACCTACACGGAAATCGTCTTCTCGCTCCCGCGTGAACTCAGCGCCGAACAGCGCGTCGAGCTGGCACGCGAGTTCGTCCAAAATGTGCTCGGTGAGCGACATGCCTATTCCTGGGCGATTCACGCACCGCTTGCCAGCGACGGCCTGGAGCAACCGCACGTTCACCTGATGTTCAGCGAGCGCGTGAACGATGGGATCGAACGCGATCCAGAAAAATTCTTCAGCCGCTACAACGCGGCCAATCCCGACCAAGGCGGTGCCGGCAAGGATCGGTATTTCAACACGAAGGCATTCGTGCGTGAGGTTCGGGAGGAATGGGCGATCACCGCGAACCACTTCATGTCACGCCACGGTATCGAGGCGCGGATCGATCACCGCAGCTACAAGACGCTCGGTATCGAACTGGAACCGACTCGAAAGGTGGGTATCGCCAAGTACGCGGGCGAGCGCGTCGCTATGGCCGAGACGCTGGCGCAGAATCGGGCGATCGCCAAACGCAACGGCGATCGGCTGCTGCTGAATCCGGCGATCGGCGTGCATGCACTGTCGACGCTCAATTCGATTTTCTCGCGGCACGACGTCGAGCAGTTTGTGTTCCGGAACACGGATTCAGCCGATCAGTACCAACAGGTGCTGGCGCGCATGCTCAACTCGAAAGAATTGCTCGCACTTGCGGCACCGGGCAAGGAGGGCGAATGGTTCACGTCGGCCGAACTGCGTGCGGTTGAAACCCGGCTGGTATCGCGCGCCGAGCGCATGGCCGGGATCGAGGTCGATCCGGTCGCCGCAGCTACGGCCGACCAGGTGCGCGACGCGCGAAATCTGAAGCCGACGCAATTGTCGGCGTTTGAACTTCTGGTCGGGAATCGGCAACTCGGTGTGGTGAACGGCGCGGCCGGCACCGGCAAAAGCTATGTGATGGGTGCCGCACGCGAAGCATTCGAAGGTGAGGGTTTTCGGGTGCTCGGCGCGGCGTTGCAGGGCAAGACGGCCGAGGACATGCAGCGCGACGCCGGCATTTCGTCGCGCACGCTCGCCAGCTTTTTGACGGCGATCGAGAAGGGACGTTTGACGCTCGATCCGCAAACCGTGGTGTTCATCGACGAAGCCGGGATGGTCGGATCGCGCCAGCTGGAAAAAATGCTGGGGCATGCGGAAACGAATGGCGCACGCGTGCGCCTGGTCGGTGATGCGTGGCAGCTGCACGCGGTCGAGGCTGGTGACGCATTCCGGGCCGTCTCGAAGGCAGCGGGAAATGCCGGCGCGCTCGCCGGGCTGACAGATATCGTCCGGCAGAAAGACGACTGGCAACGCGAAGCGTCGCTTGCGCTGTCCAAGCATGATGTCAGCACTGCACTGAACGCGTACATCATGCACGGGTCGGTATTCCTGCCCGAATCGCTGGCCGCGGCGAGCGACGGCCTGGTCGCGTTCGCGCTCGAGGCGCGCGACGCCCACCCGGAAGATTCCCAGCTGCTGATCGCGCACACCAATGCGCAGCGCGCTGGCCTGAACACGGCGATGCGCGCGGCGCTTTCCGCACGTGGCGAACTGGGCGCCGATCAGCCTGTTTCGCTGGTGGCCGAGGTCGACGGCGAGCGGTCCGTCACGGTCGTACCGTTCGCCGTCGGCGAGCGCGTGGTGTTCGGCCGCAACGATTACGGACTGGATGTTCGCAACGGCACGCTTGGCGTGATTGAGGGAATTGCATCGCGGCAGCTCGACGGTGCAACGCTACCCGAGCCGGGCTCACTGCTGTCGGTGCGCCTGGACAGTGGCAAGCACATTGTCGTCGACACCGGGCGATACGCGGATCTCGATTACGGCTACGCGCTGACGATCCACAAGAGCCAGGGTGTCACGGTCGATCGTGCGTATCTGCTGGCGACGTCTTCGATGGACGCCGAACTGTCTTATGTCGGGATGACGCGGCACAAGAAAGGGCTCGTCATCGCCTCTGGCAAGGATGTATTTCCCGACGCGAAATCGCTGGTGCGCAGCCTTGGCAAACCGGTCGAAAAAGCGTTCAGCGCGGCGCACGACGTGCGGCCGGTGATTCGCGACAACCCGGAATACACGCACCGTCAGACCTTTGCGAAGCGCCGGGAAATCGCATTCGAAGCCGCAGCCGAGCGCCGGCGCGATCGCTCGCCGACCGGCTTGCGTGCCGAGCTGGGCGCCACGCTCGCGAAGGTTTCCGCGAAAGACGGGCCGATACTCGCGAGCGAACAGGCCCGCATCCGTCAGCTCACAACGGCGCTGCGCCGGCGCGATCAGGTTCAGCCCGGCGTGTCCTACGACGGACGCGCGTGGGATGCGCTGGTCGCGCTGTCGGGCGAAACGCGCGCGCGTGAGCTGGTCGACGCGGCCACCGCGCGACGCGAGCGCGAAACCGCCGCCCGCTACCGTGCGGTCGAGCGGCCGCTGTCGATCGCCGGCGAATTCGAGCAGCGGTTGTCAAAGCGCGCCGAAGCGCGCGAGGCTGCGATCGCGGTGCCGGCCGCACCGGTCGAGATCGGACCGCCCAGGTTGCCAGCCGCGCAGCGCGACCAGTTCTCGTTGTCGGTCAACCGGTACGTCGACAGCTGGAACGACCTGAAGCGCATCCAACGCAGCGGAATCGCGAGCCCGCCGAAGTGGACGAATGAACTGACGGAGAACGGTCGGCGCCTGGATGCGATGTGGCCACGGTCACACGTCCATCTTCTGCGGGCGATCGAGAGCGATCGCGACACGCAGCGCGCGTTAGCCCTGCCGAGCGGAAAGCCGCGTGCGGAGGCAATGATCACCGGCATCGAGCGAGCCGCGCAGCGCGAACACGAACGGCAGCACGGGCGAGCGACCGACGAGCAACAGCACGGCCTCGAGCGCGAGGGCCGCAAGCCGTATCAGTCGATGACGCCGGCCGAGCGTGTCGCGCGTCGCGACGAGTTCATGACAAACGTGGAACAACAGGCGCAATCGACCGACGAGCGCGACCGTCTGCTACGCGAGCAGGGTCGCGGTATTGATCGCGGCAAGAAAGGCTACGGCCGCGGCGACTGATCAGCGATCAGTGCAACCGCCGCCAGGCCGACCAGAGTTCGGCCATCACGACCGGCATCGCGCCATCGGCTGGCGCGTCGGAAACAGGATAGGCAAACACGCCGGGATCGTTCCGGATCAGGTGCAACAGCGTCGGGGCGTGTTTGCGCGACGTCTTCAGCTGCGCGATCGCACGGTTTTCAAGGTCGTGCAGCATGCGCCAGGTCAGCGGTCGCCCGGCGTAGCTCTGCCGGTGCTCATCAATCAGGCTCGCGGCCACGGCCGCGAGATCCGTCATCAGCCGTTCCCAGCCCGGGAATACAAAAGCGTGGTTGGTGTCTTCGTCGGTTGTAGGGCGCATGATGTCCTCACGGAATGGCTGTACATCCATACAGTATCAAGGCCCCCTTCCTGTAGACAAGTGGGCGGGTCGTGCTCGATGTCGGTTCAGGCGACTGGCGAGCGGAGCGAGCGCGGTGAGCGGGCGGCCGACTTGTCGGCCGCGCGTGATTTCCGCGCACTTGGCCGATGGCGGCCGTAGGCCGTCAGCGGCTTAGTGCCAGCCGGAGGGTGTCGGTGGTGGTCCACGGGGGTTATTCATGCAAGCGGGCGTAGCCCGCGTGACACGGCGGCACAGCCGCCGGTGGAGTTGCTTCTAGTCAGAGAAAGCTTCTGGTTAAGTCCCGACAATTAAATGCGATCCGGCCCGACAATTAATTTAAGTTATCCACACATCCTTGATGGTCGACGGCGCGACGGCGGGGCAAAACCATGGCCAGCGACGCAAAATCACGCGCGCAGCGAAGAGAAATCGCTCGGAATTCTGTGCACGGACGAGCGCCCCCCTCGCTTGCGCGATAGGTGCACGTCTATGGGGGAGGTTTGCCTAGTCGCCGGGCGGCACCAGCTGCTGTCGCGCGACTCGGTAGCACCGGTCGCGATCCCAGTCGGGATATTGCATCTTCAGCTCGCCCATGCGCAGCTGAATCGCGCGCTCGAGCTCGGCCTGGCGGTCGACGTCGGCCGGCTGCGGCCGGCGCTTCGTCCTCGACTGGATCTCTTTGAGTTTATCGCCAAGCTGCTCGGCCAGCTGCGCGGCCGCGGCGTCGCCCTTGCGATCGCGCTTGCGTTGCACGTCGCGCCGACGCTGCGCGCGCAGGTGTGCGCGTGTGCGCTCGTGATTCAGCCACTTGCCGAGGCCGAACTGTTCGAACAGCGCCGGCGTCAGGTATTTGATTGCGGCGAAGCCACGATAGCGCACGCCCTGCTCACTTTCCTGCACTTCGCACTGCGGGCGGCTCTTGATCAGGCGGGCGCGGATCAGATCGCGCAACGCGCGCTCGGCGCGACGCAGCGACAAACCCGCCTGTTCCGCCAGGTACGGCAGCGTGAAGTCGATCCAGCCATCCTTGCCCGGCACCGCGACGCGCAGCGTCACGAGGTCGCAGAACTTCACCAGCGCACGCATCAGCTGCACGCACGCCACGCGGCGCTCGCTGCGCTGCTGGCGCGCGCTACCGTTCGCGATGTTCAACCTGGGCAACCACGCTTGCGGTGTGTCAAGGTAGCGGCCGAGCCGCACCTTCAGCTCGCGCAGTAGCTTCGGCGCGCTCGCCGGCGCTGGTTGTGGGATGTCTTCTGGCCAGATCCGCTCCGGCAGCGCAGCCGCCGGCTTCGGTGCCCCCTTCAGTCCTGCGCCTTGCGCGCGCAGCGCAGCGTGCGCGTCGAGCGCGGCCGCGACAAAGCCGCCGAACAGATCCTGTTCCGGCGCGGCGGCGTCAACGTGCGCGTGCGCGACCGTGCCTGCCTGACCGAATGGATCAGGCGGCAGCGATGCGGCGAGGGGGTATTCCACGGCGCGGCCTTAAGCGGGTCCGCGCTCCGATCCGGCCGGCGGCCGGAAAAAGTTTTGGCTGGTGTCAGCCGTCAACCGGCTAGGCGAGGCATGACCGGGATTCGTAAAAAATCCGCCACATCTCGGGTTAACACGCTGATTTAAAAGGATAAAACGTGGGGCGTTTTGGTATGCAAAACGCCCAATGTGCCAGCCAGTAGCCATTGGAATCATCTGTCGCCCATTTTTTAGAGACGAGTTCGGACAGACGACGCTTGACAGAGAGTTTCGATGGGCTAGAATCACGACACCTCTGACGTAATTCGATGCCCCGCGACCTTCACTCTGTTGCGCGTCATCAAGAACAAGCCCCCGTTTGCAGACGGGGGTTTTTCTTTTGTGCGAACGGTTTTACGGTTCGTTCTTCAAGTACTTTCTCCAGGTCCGAACAAACGGACGCAAATTTGTCAGATTCTAGCCGCTCGCCCGATGTTACGGAAGCGTGAACGGTGAAATTTCGCATCTTTTCCCCGCTCACCATTCGAATTGCGCCGAATTGACGACGTGACGGCTACGCGTCACGCCGGCCGCCGTCATCCCAACGGTGAATGCGTCGCGCTGATTGATCACCACGCCGACTCCCCATAGCCCGCTTCATCATCCGGCCGCTCGTATCGTGACGGCGACGGCAGTGCCGGAGACGCGGCCGGCCGGCGCATCGGGTGTGCCGATGCGCTCGGTGCCGGCAGCGGCGGCATCGCTTCCAGCACCGGCCAGATCCACGACGGCAACTCGCTCGCTTCGATCACGTGCTCAATCGTCTGCGCGACCGGATCTTCGTCGCTGTCGACCGGCAGATCCAGATACAGCGCCGTGGGCGGCGACGTATCCGTCAGCACGGCGCTGGCCAGCGGCTTGTTGCGCGCCAGGTTGTAGCGCAAACCCTTCAGGTACTTGCGCTTCTGTGCCGCAAGCGTGTCGAGCAGCATCACGTCGAAGCCGTGCTCGATCGGAATCCAATTCGCGGTCGTCACCATCAGCGACAGCGTTTCGAGCGTCGCATACCCTGCGCGCGTGAGCCAGAACGTTCCGATGAACACCAGGTGCGCGCCTTCCACGCCGTTCCAGAGCGCCAGCTCGTCGCCAAAGCGCTTGTCCAGCTTCTTGTGCAGCTCTTCGTCGATCATGAACGGGAAGCTCGGCAGGTGCTTCGCCACCAGCTTGAACCCGTATCGCGACGGGCCGATCTCCTTCACCTCGCCGATCGCGATCATCAGCTTGCGCGCCTTGTTGTCGCCCGACACCAGCGTCGCGAGCCGCGCCACGCGCCGCTGCGTGATCTCGGCCTCGCGCTCGACCGCGAACACCTCCGGGATATACAGCTGCTCGGCCAGCGCCATGTCCTTCGCCTTCTTACCGAGCGCGGCGTGCAGCAAATACTTTCGGATAACGTACCAGTTGCGCTTGCCTTCCATCCCCGGCGTCCAACGATTCAACGCCGCCTGGTCCCACAGGTAATGCAACAAGCCGCGCAGCGTCAGCTTCGCACCATCGGTGCGCACCGTATCGTGTTCGGTGCCGGCCGACGGCGTTGCCGCGCGCTTGCCCATTTTTGTCAGGCTGAAGTCGAGGCGCAACGTCGTGGTGCCGGTCGTCTCGTCTTCCTGGATCGCACGATCCTTGACTTCGCCGAAGCCGGACAGCTCCGCCGGCGGCTCGTAGGATGCGCAGTCCGGGGTGTGGTGACCACCCGTGCTCGGCATGCGCTTGATCACGTAGCGCGCGCCGACCTTCGCCACGTACATCGGCACGCCTTCCGGCTGGCACAGGCACAGCGGCCGTTCGGCCCCGCCGTGCACATCCTGAAGATATGCCTGTAGATCGTCGGCGTCGGCCGACACGATCACGTCGTCGAATTGAAATTCCTGCATGATTTCTCCTGATGCGCGTTACGCGCCACGTCCCGGCGCCTGCGGCTCGGCCGTATTCGTTACGGCGACTTCGCCGGCATGCGCGACGCCCACCGTATCCGTATCGATTCCGTCACCATCTTCGGTATCCACCGGCGCAACGTCGTCTTCTGGCTCGTCGTCCACGATTTCGTACTCGACGCCTCGTTCGTCGACGAGCCGCATCTCTTCCATGCGCGAACGTTCGATGAACGGCTCGACGCGCTCGGGAAAATTGCGCACCTTCATCTTGACCTTGGTCACGGGCCAGTCCTTCCCGTACTTCAAATAGCCTTGCAGGTCCGGCAGCGTCGAGATCTCGGAGGCGATCACGATCTGCTCCGATTCGTGACGCCGTTCACGCTGGTTGGTCCGCCAACCGCCCTGCACCGGCAGCGGATGCCGCTCGACTTCGTGCTTGCCGAGCATCACCGAGGCACGTTCCGTCGCCTCTGCGTTCGCGCCACCAAGAACCAACATGCTGCGGTAACAGTCGAGCACGTCCTTCGCACCCTCGATGCCCAGCATCTGGTCGAGTTGAACGAAACCCTGAATGCCACCCACATCGCACAAACCGTGCTTCCGGCCCTTCTGCATCGCGCCCTGGAAGCTGTTCAGTCGGCCGATCGACGCCAGTTCGTCCTTGAACACCCAGAGGCGCCGGTTGAAGGTCGGCGCTTCCGACAGAATCATTGCGTACACGAGATCCAGCCAGATCGGAATGGTGGGCTCGAGCGCCATGCGTTGATCCTCGCGCCACGTGATCCAGATGTTTCCGCCGTCTTCGTCAGACATCCATTGGCGAATCGAAAAATCGCCTTCCGGGATGCGACGCAGCGGCCGGATGTATTTGTTCAGCGTGAAAATGATGCTGGCCGTGGCACGATCTGCGTCCTTCGCGAAGAAGCCCGCCGAGTCCGTATCGCGCAAATACGCCTGAAGCAACCGACGATCGCGGCGCACCAACAGATCGATCAACACGTCGACGTCGCGCAATCCATTCATCTGCATCTTCTTCATTGTGTCGGCCAGCACGTCGCGCGCAAACCCCGCCCACTCTTCGTGATCGCCCTTTTGCGGCGGAATCGCCGAGCGTGAGAGGCGCTCGAAGTCATACCCTTCCGCCACTTCGTTGAAGAGAGACCAGCCGATGCAGCGTTCATCGTAGGGATTGATGATGTGATCGCCCGGCAAGTAAAAGCGTGAACACAGCGTGCCGTTCGGGTCGACCACCACCATCCGGTCTTCCCGATTGAACGCGGCCGCAACGAGCCCCTGGATAGCCTGGCTCTTGCCGGTACCGGGCGAGCCGACGAGGATGATGCCCTGCGTTTCCAGATCGGTTGGAAACTCGATGCCGGCAACCGACACCGGCGGCCGCGGGTAATCGTGCGGCGGCTTCGCGCGCCGACGATACTTGTTGTTGTACTGATGGATTCGGCCGTTCAGCTGGTGCCGGTTCTCCATCTTCGTGCCGCGGATGTACTTCTCGTACCGATAGCCCTCGAAGCCGCTGAACAGATATTCGCGGCAAGCCAAACACAGGGCAATGGCCAACAAAGCACCGGGGATCAATCCCCAAAGTATCAACGGATTCGCGAACGCCGCCATCGCACCATGCACGATTCCAGCCGGAAACGGCAACGGCGGATAGCCGGCGATCGTAAACGACAGCAGCAGACCGAGCACCAGCGCTACGACGGCCGCCACCCACTGCATCATTACGACTTCGTGCTTCTGCATGATCAATCCTTGAGACGGTTAGCGCGAAAAAGCTCAGACCGATACCTGGCGTGACGCCCACCGCGTCATCGATGGTCGTCACGTCGATCCGATATCACCCGATACCGTAGCCGTCCCCTTTCGCGGCACGCCCAGTCGAACGGCCACGCTCCTGCTGGATCTCCTTCCCGTCTCGCGTGAGCCCCGCCTGCTCGTTAAGGTTGCTGAAGAACTCTTCACGTCGTGCAACTCGCTCTGCAGGTGTCATCGCTTGATGCGATTTGCGCTGCATCTTCTGGACCTTCGCACTACCGTCGGCGGCCTTACCATCCTTCTCAACCGCCGGCGCTTTCTGCTCGGCTGCTTTCCTTTGTGGCGCTCGCCGCTGCTTGGTTGTCTTCGCTTCCTGCGTCTGCCCGACGGTCTTTTGTGTTGCCCGCTGCGCCGCCTCCCCGGCCTCGACGATCGCTTTCGAATCCCTCACGCTCGCCTTGTTGAACAAGTCAGCGGCCGCGACAACCGTTCCGCGCATCGCGTTGCCGGCATCCGGCCGCTCCGCGCCAGCAGCTTTACTGTCGGCCACCGGGGTCTCTCTCTCGGTTCCACGCACGAAGAACTTCTCCCGAGCCTCACGGATCGCCACTTCGTCACGCGCTTCGCGAATTCCTTGGAGCGTTTCCGTCGCCATTGCGATATCTATGCCGGTCGCCGCGGCATACGCCTTCACGGTCGCCTCGAAGCGCTCAGGCGTCAGCGCCTGTGGCGACAAATCGACCTGGTCTTTGCCGGCGAGAGAAGTGTCGCGAGATAGGCCAGCCGGGGCATTGCCGGCCTCCGGTCCGGTCCGATCAGCTTGCGTCGCTTGCTCCACGGCGCCTAGCGACGGCACCGCCTGCGCGACCTTCTCCGCTGCAACGCGCGCTGCTTCGACCTCGCGCGCAATCGTTACGGCTTGCTCGGAAGGAGTCACGACCTGACGTTCGGCTCTTTCGATCGCCTGCTCGACCTGTCGCAGCAGTGCCTTCTCGCTTGCCTCGAGCTTCCGCTCCGCTGCGTCCAGTTCCCGTGTTCGATCGGCGATCGACTCAGCCCAGCCGTCCAACGATTTCGGATACGAGCGGCCGGTGCCGTTCTCTCTCCGATCGATCGCCCCCTTGAAAAGCGCCGTGACTTCCTCGGGCTGCCGATTCAACGCGGGCCGATCACTGAAATCGCGCAGAAGTTCAGCCGTGCGTTTCGCGTCGAGCATCGCAAGTTGCTGTAAGCCCGCCAGCATGGCCGCACGATCCTGCACACGCTGCGCGCGCTCCTTCAGCTCCACTTCCTTCTCGGCAAGGGCGGACTCCAGCGCCGCGCGCATCTGCGGCGTATCAATCTTGTCGGCCGCATTCAGGCCGAAGGTTTGCTGGATCTTGCGCGTTTTCTCATCGAGCTCCTTGTCCTGCTCCCGCGCCGCAGACTCAACTTCCATCGCCGTCTTGACACCGCGAGGATCGAGCTTGGCTTGCTCCAGCCGATGCGTAAGATTGCGCTGCCGCACGACGATCTCTGCCTTGCGATCGCGAAGCCGTTGTTCGTCTTCGGCAAGTTGCTGTTGGCGTTGCTGATTCGACATCCGAAGCACTGTGTTTTCAAACATGAAAATCTCCATTCAGATTGTTGATTCACGGCCTTGCCACCGTTGTTGCATACGGTGGGGTTACCTCACTGGCGCACCACCCGCCGATTGGCCCGAAACCTTTCGCGGCTTGTTATTTCCCATCACCTTTCGCAAAAACTTCGTCAACCGCGATTCACAGGCCTCACTGATTTCATTCCACGCACACCGCACGATGCGCGCAGCAACGAACAAAAGCACGATCCAGATAACCGCAATCGCGCATCGCGCCTGCCCTCCAAATCCACCTTGATCTGCTACCAACACAACAAGTGGAATTACGCGAGCAATCCCGTAAACCATTGCGAGCTTCACTCCATAGCGAAGCAAGCGACGAGCCAAACGAGGACACTTCCCCTCCTCCATCAAGCCTTGCTCCATAGCTTCTTCCTCAATAGTCCGCACGCCCTAGTGCCACCCCCTGATCCCATCGAGACTGCCAATGCCGCATGAACGCATGGGCGATAGACGGGCACGACTCAATCCACAGCGCGTTCTCGGAATTCTTGGTTGCGGCACTGGTGTAATTGAAGCTGCCGGTCTCGATTGACTCGTTGTCCACCACCAAGAATTTGTCGTGACTCGTTTTGTAAGCCGACACGGCGCGCACCGGGATTCCTGCCTGCAACACCATTCGCATCGCGCTATTCGCGTAGCCACGCGCGCTCAAATCCCGCGTTTCCTTCGCGTCAACCAGCATGTCGACCTTCACGCCGCGCGCCTGGGCTGCCACCAGTCGACGCGCGATCTCGGTAGACGTGAACGCGTAGGCGGCCACCTTCACCGATGCGCGCGCGCTATCGATCGCAGCAACAACAAGTCGCGCGGCCGCGCCATCCGGAGCAAAGCCGACATCGACCCGACACGAGCCGTATCCATCCGACGTTACGCCTACCGATTGCATTCGCTGCGCATCGAATTTCGCAACCGGAACCGCCCAATCAAATACGTCAGCCGCGCTCGCCGGTTGAATAGCAATGGAAAACAATGCAGCCGCGACGACGCCACACGACCAACGCATACGAATACCGTGGACATGGATCATTAACGGTCCCCTGCGTCACAGACCATCATTACTATTTCCAGTGAACGCGACGCGAAAACTGGCCGTTCTGATATACATCGATCGCCCACGGCGATTGTGGTTTTTGCCACACAATCTGGTCGTACACGGCCACATTGACTTCTTGGTAGTCTCTGTTGTACTGGCCAACATATGTGCGGTACGTACCCATCAACTTGCCAACACACGCAAGAGAGGCGTTCGCTACTGCGTCTCCACCCGCAGATTGCTGCGGAGACGCTGACGGCGAAATTCCGTAGGACGCTGGATCGGTGTAGAACCACGTCGGGTGATTCGGTTGCTTCTTGCCTTCGATCACCCACGCGCCCGGACCCGCCTCATTCAAACCGCCCTGGCACGGGTCAAATGGTGTATTCACGTAGTTCATGCTGACGCCCGAGCCTTCGCACGTCGGCCATCCGCGTCCGTGGGCCAGGTCGTCGAACAAACGCTCGAGCGCCGGGACACACGCCGCGATACTCCAAGGGTTCGTCGGCGACGGCACACACAAGGCCACTCGGCACGGGTAGTCGTCCGCATAAACGGACTGCGATGGTAGGGCAAGTAAAACCCACACGACGCCTGCCGGCGCCACGCGGCGCAATAGCATCGCGACGTCCGGATCGAAAGAGACTTTCATTTCCACACTCCATTGTTTCGCTGGCGGCGAATCAGTCGCCAATCGCCAAGCGCATTCGCGAAAATGAACGGCGCGGCAATTGCCCCGCCAACAAACCACACCGGCAGCAACAGAAGGCCCAAGAGCGGCGAGGTGCGCGGCGCAGCGTGCGCGATCAATCCGCCACCGGCGATCATCGCGAAGGTCAGGAACAATCCCCCGAGCGGCGATTGGTTGCGAAGCATCGGTACGAGGGTCACGCCGAGGCCAGTCACCACGATCAACCAGAACAGCATCTTCCGCCACGCTTTCCGGCATTCAGGCGCATCAGTCATCGCCGCTCTCCCTCGCGGCCGATGCCGCGCTGTCATCCAATTTGCGTACTCGGACGGTACTGCCCAAACTCGTTTCGCCCGCCGACGAGTTCGCCAACCGTCCGTCTTGATCAGCCACGCTCACTTGACGTCGACGCACGTTCGGCGAGGAGCGAGTCTCATCGTCGCCACCATCGAACCAGTCATCGGCAGCGCTCAATACCCGCCGCTCTGCCAGCGTCCGCCCGGATGAACGGGCGCCGCGAGACGATGCGCGGGGTGCAACACCATCCGACACAATCCCAATCGCATCCGGCACGCGTATCGAATCGATCGGCGCGGCGGCCGAAACCTTCAGCGCGTAATCACGCCCTGACTTCAAGTCGCCCGAGTAGTAGCAAGACAGCGCCGCATGCACTGCGCGCTGCTCGTTGCTTGGATCAGCTTCTCGGGCTCGCGAGTAGCATTCCGTCAGGATCGCGGCTCCGATTTTCAGGTTGCGACACGGATCAAACATGTCCTCGGCACGCACCCCGTACCGGCCGAAGTTATGCACGTTGACCTGCACGATGCCGAGGCTGTAATTCCAGCCACCAGCATTAAGGGCTTTCACCGTCGCGAGTGCTTCGGCGCGGTTCGTCGGCTGCCGCACCAGGTGCCCCCCGACCACGCCGATCGCATAAGGATTGCCGCTGCTCTCGATCCGTCCAATCCGGCCCATCAGTTCCGGATGGACGCCGGGAGCGCACGCCTGGGCAATTGCCGAAAATCCACCTTCGCCAAACGGTTCCGACGTCGGCGCCTTTATCAACACACCTGCAAGCGCATCACATGCCCAGCCGAACATCGCAAACAAGATCATCGTCCCGCCCGCGGCGGCTACGCTCGCACGCACACGATTACCACTAGTGCTTCGCATACCACACCTCCCGTACACCACGCAGGCCATCATCAAAGCGATGCATCTGAATCACCACGTCGATCAACCCCTTCGCGTATTCGATGATCTCGGCGCGCATCATCGGTGTACCGAAACGCATAACCATCTGCGCGAGGCGGTCCCACATGTGCGCTGGGCTTTTCGCATGAATCGTAGACAACCACCCGTCGTGTCCGGAATTCAACATCTCCAGCGCCACGTAGGCTTCGGCACCGCGCAGTTCGCCTGGAATCACTCGGTCTGGGGACATCCGCAACGTCGCTTCCATCAACTCGACAGGCGTTACCTTCGCGACGCCTTGTTGACCGCGCGAATACAGCAAATTCACAACGTTCATCTGCTTTTGTAGGCGAATTTCCCGAGCGTCTTCGAGGGTCACAACTCGCTCATCAGGATTCGCAAGCGTCATCAACATGTTGATGAACGCTGACTTGCCGGTATTGGTTGCGGCCGAAACCAAGATGTTCTTACGTGCCTTCATGATCAATTTGAAGAAGGTAGGCCAGTCCTTACCCTCATACGCTGCACGAACTAATCGCTCATCATCCTCTTGCTCAGGAAGCTGTTCATTAATTCGGCTGAAGGCTCCAGACTTCACGTAATAGTCCAGGTCGAATTCCAGTCTGGACGGCTTGCGAATCGTTATCGAAACCGTGCCGGCTGGCACCGCGGGTGGCTGAACATATTGGAATCGATAGTCCCAGCCTTCGGCTCCGGTCAAATCAGCTGGGATCGTCGCAGCAAGCAACGGATGCGTCGCGCTCGTTTGTTGCTTCGAGTGGTGCGCGATCAGGTCAGCGATGTCATGCAACGTATCAGTCGCCAAGGGGCGCGTCAGAGCGGCACGCGTCGCATAACGTGACCCTTGCCGCATGATCCAAACGTCGCTAGGACCGTTCACCTCGATCTCGGTTATCGTGTCGTCCTCGAAGAATGGTTTCAGGGCAGCGGTCCGATTCAGGAAAGCAGGCAAGATCGACATTAGCGCCCTCGTTTCAAATGCTCGGCTCGAGCACGGGCGCCGGCCGCTCGCACCGCGTTCGATTCCAAGCACTGGCCTGCATCGTAACAACGCCTTGCAACGTCCGCGACACGTGCACTTGCCAACTGCAAGCGATGCTCGCCTTTACCTGTCACGTCAACGACCATCCGCGCCTGCAGCTGTTCCAAAAGCGCCTCATCCAACTCGGCGCGCAGTGATTTTGGACATTGCAGAACGAAGCCCTTACCGGATTTATTTGCGCTCATCATTCTTCCAACGCAATACGCTTACTCGCGCACGTTTCCGAAAAATCCAATACCTTTTCAACGATGATCCGCACGCGTGTCCCTTGAGCATTCTTGATGGTCGGTGGAATGTTCGCGTAACCATTCAGTTGCTGTTGAGCACCTTGTGCGAGAGAACTTTGCACGCTCTGGCGATAATTCGATATAGAGTTGTTCTGATCACTCGCGCTCACGCCACCAGTTGCAGCCCCTGCGCCCAACAACGCCATCACCGCACCAACGCCAAGCACCTGCCCGAGATGACGATCTACGTCGCCGTCGATGCCGGCCGAGCCCAGCTGATCCGCCACGCCTGAGTCGAGCGCAATATGTTCGCCGTTCGGCAGATATGCTTCAGCCGATGCGATGAAATTGCGCTCTTGACCAGCCTTCGTCACAGGGTTCGCGCGCCCCGTGATCGTCGTTCCCCACGGCATAAGAGGAATCCGCCCACTCTCGCCGTACACGTCCTGGCTAACGTCGATCGTCAGCATGCCTGGCAGATCCGAAATCACCCGCGGCCGCAAGTACCCATTGATAACGCGCCCTGGTTTGATCATGCAGGCGAGGTTCGTGAACTTCTGCACCTTGTTCACCTCTACGCCCTGCCCTTCGACCGCGCGCTGGAATGCTGAATTCGGATCGTTAACAGGTCGCCCACTTCCGCTACTGCTGCCTGAAGCCGTTGCTGACGAACTAGAGGCGTCACTTCCCCCCGCTACCCCACCGCTGTCTTTGTCGCCATCGAGGCTCGCATCGTCAGCAAAGACTGAGGACTTTCGGCGCTGATCAGCTTGCTGCTCGGCTAACAGCCGAGCCTTTTCTTCAGCCATCGCTCGGTCTTCGGCCTGCCGCCGCGCTTCACGCACAGCATCACTATCCGGTTGCACATTGATCGGAGCCGATGTCATGCGAGGAGTAGACGCCGCACCCTGTTGCTGCAATTCCGGATTCAGCTGGCCGGGTGAATTTGGACGCTCCGCTACCTTCGGTGCGCTCTGCACTGGCGCCACTGGCGCAGGCGCTGAATGCTTGAGAAACCAAACCAGCCCCACGCCGAAGATAAACGCGACCACTGCGCCGCTAATCAACATCCTCTGCGCCTGGACCCGCTTGGGATCGCCCGACATCATCCTGCCACCCATAGCAGCGCGCTCGCGTGCACGCGCAGCTCGAACGTCATCCCGCTCGGCTGCATTCACTTCGCGCGGGTGGTCTCGTCGTTCCGGTTGATTTTCGTCTTGCAAATCGCTCATTACAGCGCTCCCGGCGTACCTTGACGGGCACTCGTCAATACCGAACCACGCGCAATGCACAGCGTGCGGCTGCCATCCCGCACCGTGAATCGATCGGATAATTGTGTGGCCACCAAATACGGCCCTTCACGACGCGTATCCAACAGCAACTCCGTGCCGTCCGGACCAACCGAATACACCTCGGGCTTTGGATAATTTCCGACAAACAGGAAATACGTGAATTGACCGTCATCGAACACACGCTGCAAGCCAAACTTGCGCTCATCACCTGCAGCTTGATAGTCCTGGTTCACAACGCGCGGCTGCTGGAATCCATCGCCGGCATCCGTCGAGGCACCCACACCCGCCATCGCACCGCTCGCGTCGCCGTTCATGTCGCCGTCTTCGTCGGATGACATCACATCAAGCGCGTAAGTCAGCCGTGACGGGTCAGTCGAGCTCGTCAAATCAAACTGATAAACCCCACGCGTCGTCGTCACCATCAGGTTTGTCTTTGCATTAGGCAGCACCGGTTTGGCGAACACGTGATTCTTGAAATATCGCACTTGCCACCCAAGCGTGTCGCCGAGGACGCGCTTGAGTACTACTTCACCGCGTGGAAAATCAATGCGCGACACATACCCATACACCCCCGTAACGCTGTAGACCTGTTGAGGATCGTAGGGCACACGCTGTACGCGGGGATCTTGTTGGCCGGGAGGAGGTACAACAGCCGCCTGGGCGGATGCACTAGACGTCAGCATGCCGATCACAACCAAAGCGACTGCAGCCAGTCGCTGGAAATTCCCACGCGCCACCGCCGCTCTCATGATGGGTCGATCTTTGACCATGTCAGTCCTCATCTAATTCGCTCGTTTCATTCGCCCGCGGTCAGACTGCTGGGCCCCGGTTCGGTATTCGGTTGATAGGCCGTCATCACGAAGCCAGTGCTGTTGATGTAGCGGTCGGCTGGTGACAGAGCCTGCTTCACCACGTCGTACTGAAAGCGAACGTGCCAATAGATTGGCTTGTTGTCGGCACCCGACCCGTCTTCCACCGTCACCAGCGTTGCCTCTCCCTTCTTCGCATCGCGGTCGAACACGCGCACGCGTACATCTTTGACTTTGCGACTCACGCCTTGAGGTAGCTTGTAGTACGGGTTGTCGCGATTGTTGACATCCATCTCGTGATCGAATGCAGCTGCAACGTCGGGAGTCGAGTGCAAATCGACATAACGCACCATGTCGTCGCGAAACGCCCGGTTAAGCGAAAACCGCTCCGTCAGGTAACGGGCGATCTCGCCGTCGATGATGGCGTCTTTGGATAGGATCACCTCGGGCGTACCGATCTCGCTCTTCTGAACGTGATTGTCAGCTCCGATGGTGAGCACGACCGGCGGTACATAGTTCGCGTTCGCGCTCAGGATCACGTTCCCGAGAATAGATAGGCCAGCGATCGGCCACGCTGCGATGGCCAGCACCCATGCGCGAGCGCGCGACACGCGCATCGCCTGATACGACTCCACCGGAGGACCATTACCGTCCGCCGGCGCGGGCGTCACCTGTTTTCTCTTCAGAGCGCCGAATCGGCCAGGCGTCTTGCTCGACACCTCCGCACGGGCTGCTTCACGATCGGCTCGGCGACCACCTGTTTCAGCACGCTCGGGTGCATCATCAGTTCGAGCGAACGGTTGTACCGGCGGGACCGGACGCACCGCCTCTTGAACGGGCACATCGCTTCCGCCAACACGGATCGGCGCTCGACCAGAACTCAACCGGGTTGTCGTGGGAGTCAGGGTTTCGCGTTTCACGACGAAGCCTCCTGAGTCACGGCGTTGCTCATCGACCCACCAGGTTGACCAGCACTCGACGGCTCACGCCCAAGCGCGCCGTGCGATGAGCCGCCCTCAACGCCCAGGTGCTTGTTCAGCGCCTCGATATCCCTGGACATCGACTCCATCGACCGGCCCATCTGCTGCATTGCAGTAGCGGCTTGGGCCGCCGGCGACGCACCGCCGCCGACACCAAGCACCGTCCCAAGCGCACGCCCCGCCGCTCCGAGTGCCATCCCGCCGATCGCTCCTGCAACGCCGTTTCCGGCTGCACCGCTCGATGCCAGCGCCGATGCAAGCGGTCGCAGGCCAAACGCAACGAAGATCAGCGAGAAGATTTCAAGCGCGATAGCAAGCGCAGCATCCGAAACTTTCTCGATGAAGTTGCCGTTCTGCGTAATCAGATCGCCAACGAATTCGTAATTGATCTTGAGCGACACCATCAACAAGATACCGACCAACGCAAACTTAACCATCGCCCCCACCCAACTCATCCCATAACCTCGCGTTTGCTCCCATGCCAGGCACGGCACAAATAATGGAAACAACACCATCGTCATGGCAAGCCCCAGATCGGAAGTAATCTTCAGCAACAACACGACCGCGACAATTAGCGTGTTCAAGATCATCAAGAATGCCCCGAGCACGATCATGCTGATACTCGTCCACGACTGATTCATCAGCTGAGCTGCCGCCGTGTCGTAACTAGTGATCTGATTCGCAATGTAGGTATGAACGTCCTTCGACCCGAGCAAGGCGGTTATCGTATCGTCACGGAGCTCCGTGAAAAACGAATAGACCTGGTAGCCCATGCCGCCCCACGAGAGACACCAGAAGATCCAAAGCGTGACGAGCATCATCCCCACAATGGTGCTGCCGTCCATCGGCACGCGGCCGCTGTACATCTTGAGGACACGCCAGGCCCACCACGCGATCATCAACGACAGCACGACCGGATACACGCTGTGCGCAAGCTTGTCGTAGTTGTTGAACACGAAATCGTGTGCAACCTGCGGAATTCGACTAAACAATTTGTCGAAGGCACTGGCTATTCCACCAAGCGTCGTGCCGTTCGCATCAGGGCCAGCCATGATTACCTCTCCTGTTGCGCAACTTACGCGCGTGCGCGCGCCGGGGTTGCCGACGCGGTAGTCAGCGGGTGAAAGACGCATGCGCACGGCGACTTTGGAATCGCACCCACATGCGCGCACCCAGCAAAGGCGCAAAGCATCACGGCCGAACCTACCCAAAATGCGCAATTACGCGCGAACTTCAATCGGCGGATCATTGCGTGCCCCCGGATGTCGCACTGCCGAAGAACTTCGCGCGCGTGGCCTCGGCCTGGTTATCACGATTCGCTTGCGCAGCTAGAACCTGCGCCACCAGCCCCGTCATCTTGACCTGCGCAGCCTGCGCAAGCCCGATCTCGCCCGCCATGCGGTTTTGCAGATCCGCGGCATCCTTCACATTCACCGTTGAATCGACTTGCTTAAGCAGCGACGTGAAATTGTCGATGTGCGACTGGGCCTCGCTAAAGAGTGCGTCGCTGCCTGCAAGCGCCGTTCGCGTCGTATCCGTATTGAGCTTGTACGTCGATCCGCGCAATTGGTCCGTGAAAGTCTTCGGATCGATGGTCTGCATTACCTGTTCATACTTAGATTGCAGCTGCCCATACACGCCGTCCTTCTGTTGCTGAACCATCTCCTGCCAGCTACCAGGGATCGCCTTGACTGCATTGATCGTGTCCTGCACATAGGCCGCGCCGCGCTGATACGAACCCGTCACGGCCTTGAACTGATCCTGGGCCTGCGCGAGCGCCTTCTTCAGCGTGTCCAGCTGCGCCGTCAACTGCGCAATCTCGGTCGGGCTGATGACAGGAACGCCATCCGCATGAGCGGTCTGCGCAAACAGGACGAACGCAATGCCGGCGGCGGCGATCGCGCGTTGATGTAAAGCGAAAGAGGTAGTGATTTTCATTGCTGAACTCCCGATGCTGAGTGTTCAAAGAATCGCGCTCGCATGGCGCTGTCAGCTGCGTTGCAAGTCCGAGCTTCGGGCGTGTCTGCAAGCAAGCTGATACCCTTACTCCTGCAATCCTTCTGGGTATCCTCGATTTCCGTCGGATGCTGCAAGAAGTAATCCATCGTCTTCGACTCGCGCTTGCCACAAGCCGCAACGCCGATCGCCGTCAGCACCATTACAATCGCCGTCGCATGCCTCATTTCTTTGGCCCCTGGTTGTGCGTTCCTGCCGCCGTCGCCCGTTTCATGAACACCGGAACCCAGGTTTCCGGATCACTGGTGCCAAGTTCTTTCTTCACCTCGCGCATCACAGTCACAGACTTGTCGTTCGACGAAAGAACGGGAATCAAATCCGGCATGTCGGACATGTCAAACGATGCATGCACGGAAGCGCCACCCGCGCGCTTAATCAACATCCAGAAATCCGGCATCGATCGGATGTATTGACGCTCGCTCTCCGTACAGTCGAGATTTGCTACGTAGTCGGTCGTGCTGGCCTTGTCGTTACCCAGGTAGATCGATACGACGGCCTGATTCTTCACGGCCAACACCGGGTTGTAGAGCGCATTCGGCTCAGGTGTGATGAACACGGTCACGCAATTTCGGCGACGGAAAGTCTCCCGGTACGCCTCGATCTTTGCCGCCCAGAATCGATTGCGCACCAACAGCTGTGCCTCATCCCATACAACCATCGCCGGCGTACCATCGAGAGATTGCTCGAAGCGATGTGTCAGGTAGTACGCGAGCACCGGCAACTCGGGACGCGCCTGGTTGTCCTTCATCAGGTGACGCATCTCTACACGAATGTGTCGATAACGAGCCAGATCAACGCCATCCTCATCGTTGTCGAACACTGCGGCATTAGCGCCATTCGAATGCCAAATGGCCATGGCCTGATAGAGACCAGAGTCAGGCAGTCCAAACCGCCAAGCGTGCGAACTAAGCTTCCGATCGGCGAACGGCGTCTTCTCGTCGTCGAAGTTGTCTTCGACGACCTTAGCAATCCGTCCTATGTCACTCTCGGTCAACGTATAGCCGTAGCACGTTGCCATCATCATCAGCATTTCGCGCAAAGTTGCGCGGTTTTCTACCGAGTCGGGCATCTTGCAGGGATTGCCCAGCGGCGTTTCCGTCGACAGGACAATCTCATGCCCGTTCATCGCTTCAACGAAAACGGTCGCGCCGTTCTCACGGTCAAACCACAGGACACGCGGCTCAACCTTATCCGCTTGCGAAACCAATATCGCCATAAGCAAAGTCTTGCCTCGGCCCGTCAGCGCACAAATATTGACGTGACCAGGAACCATTCCAGGACGTTCTTCATGAAAGTTGAGCGCGTAGCCAGTTCGCCCTTCCGTTTCGAGCAAGAGTAGGCAATCGCCCCAAAGATTTCCCGACATCTTTCCCTTGGGGAAACTATGCAATGAAGCAAACGACGCAAAATTCAGCGCTTCGACCTTGCCGACGCGGCCGTTATGCCTCTTTGATGCGCCCGGAACTTGGGACCACACCGCGCGCTCCATGCCAACCGTCTCGATGATCGGCGGCACGCCCCACGCTTTGAAGCACTCGCCTACATGGCCCGTCGCGAGATCCAATCGATCTAGCGTGTCGTCAACATTCGCCGGATCGACCGCGACGTGTACCAGCACGCTCATGTGATGATCACCAGCAATCGTGCGGCCCATCAACATCCGCTTACGAAAACTACTCATCTCCGCCTGGACTTCCGACTGCACTGAATCGTGCGATGCCCGGCGCTCGCGCATCGCCGAATCCCGATTCGTATCTAGCTTGTTGACCGGGAAAAACTTCTGCGTGACGATCACTTCCGCCTTGACCTTCTGAAACGGGTCCGCCATCCCAGCGAAGGTGCCGCTCGGCCACTGCGACATCGCCATCACTTGACCGATACGCCAGTGATTGATGCCCTTCACCTCGAACACGTCGCGTCCAAGCACCACGTTCTTGTCGAATGACAGGTACGCCGTCGAGAGAGCACGGCCCAGGTGGTACGCATCGGCACGAACCGGCCCGTCCTCGAGATTGATCAGATAGCGTAGAAAGCGAGCCATCTCACAAAAGGTGCCTCGCTCCGTAGTCACCCGTGACAAACGCCGCGGCCCGTACACCCTCAACGACTTCATGATCGACGCAACCTTCTCATCGAGGTCGCGCAACTGCCGGCGATCGCTATCCATTCCGCCCATGCTTGAGGAGAGCTTGCCCAACACCTTCCCGATCGCACCGACTGCTCCCGACATATGCCGGTAGCGACACAATGTGATGTAGATATCGTGCCGATATAGCTTGCGATCTTTCTGCTGATGCCGGCCCTTCAAGCGTTCGTTCAAATAGTTCGGAAACCAGTTCTTGTAACTACCGCTCGGCCACTCGTCGCTTTCGCGGCGAATTTCATGTACGTAGATCCCCAGGTCCGGACTCGATATAGACTGAAGCGCCGTGTCGCGACGCAACTTGTAGTTGTCGATATCGTCGTCATTCAGCATCTCCGCGTACAGTCCTTCGACCTTGATAATCTGGAGCTTCGTCCCATCGAGCGTATTGAGCGTATGGTCATTCACATACGCGTCGATTCCGAACGGGATCTCCGACGTGGTGCGAAGGTTTTCCTCGACATCTCGATCGGCGTCCACCTTCGGTTCGAAAAGCGGCGCATCGAACTTTCGTTCCAGAAACTCACCGAGGTTCATAGGTCTTGGCCCCTTCCCAGTTTTCGCGGCTTCGGACGCTCGCCATCCTTGCCCGATTCGTCGAGAACACTTCGATCTTGAACATGTCCTTCGCCGTAGCCTGATACGACAGGTACAACAAGAACGGAATCGCCAATCCCACCCATAGAACGCGCGTAATCACCCAAGCCACGGCCGGCGCCAAGATAGACCCGAAAAACAACACCCAATGAATATCCGCAACCATAAATGGTCGAACATTCGCGACGGGGATGTGGTCGACGGTACGCATTGCTCAAAGGCTCGCGGCTGCTTGCTGGGACATGTACCGCACGATCGCCGGAATACAGAAAAACACGAAGCAGACAATGATCGTGATGACCGCAGTCTTCATCTGCACCCAGCCTTTCGGTACGCCGAGGACCAAGACGCCGGCGATGGCCATCCAGATATACGGCCCCCCATCAAAGAAAATCCATTGCAAGAACGCCTTGAGGATTCCAGTCGCCGTCGAGTAATCAGCGGCGTAAGCAGTCATCGGCATTGCGCCGATAAATATGCACGCCACAAACATGCTGATAATTTCTCGCACCATCCGTTGGTGCTTCTGATAGATGGCGAGCAGACGGTATTGCAAAGTGATAGCCAGCGGGTTCATGGTCGGTCCTCTATTAATTAAAAACGGTCAGATCTGTTCGGCAACTTGTAGAGCGAAACGCGCGCCGGGCGATAGTTTTGATAAAGCAACGCCACCGATTCGGTTCTGAATCATGTGGCGATACAAACACGTCAACTGCTCACGTTGACGATCGTGGAAATCGATCACGGTCCCGTTCCCATCCACGTCGAATCGGCGGCGGCGCAGCCGATTGATAGCGACCTCGAGCTGAGCGACAGCGATTACCGGGTCGACTACTCGATGCACATCCGGAGCGCTCTGTGACGGCGTGATCGTCGCGTAACTTTCGCCTCTGCGATTCGTCTCGCCTATCGGCTCGTCTTTCTCCAGGGCGAAATACTCGGTTGAGTGCGCGATTAGCTCACCCACGCGCATTACCTGTCCACCGTTGAAAGACGAACGCCCCTGGCCTCTCTTGCTCATGTCGATTCTCCACGCGTTCATGCCGCCTCAGTCAGAAGGCGCCGTTGCTCCTCCGTTAAATCACGGAGGTCAACTGCGGTCGCCTGCTTGCAAAGCATCTGGCTATAAAGTTCACTCAATGTCACAAGCTTCATCTCAACGGCAATATCGACAGCGACAAATCGGCGCTTCGCCTTGAGACCATTGATCTTCATTTCAACGTGCTCGATCGTGACTTTGCTGACCTTGGCGGGCATGATCTGCTCCGTTATTTCGTACCGGTCGTGAACGACCAGGTGGTTGACAACGGCTTGCCGTCACGAGCGCCTGCAAACGTGGCCGTGTACTGCGTGCTTTGCTTCAACGGTGCAAGAGGTAGCAGGAACGCGACGCCCGGTGACAGCATGTTGTTCGGATCGGCTGTTACCGCAGCGGTTGATCCCGACACTGCGGTCTGGGACACGAGAACGCGCGCCGGCACTACCGCGCCGGTGCCGTCGACCAGCTGAAAGCTCGAAACCGTCAGCGTGTCGTTGTTCGCGGCATTGACGCGGACCATGATCGGCCGCCCCGGTGCACTCAGATCCGGCGCGGGGTTGGGACTCTCACCCGCTGCGATGGCCAGCGCTACCCCGGTCTCATCGCTATACGGCGCGTGGACAACCAGGTCCGTAGCAAACTGCTGCCCGCCGCTCGTCGGAATCGAATTGACTTGCGATGCCTGATTTGCATCCGGAGCACCCGGCACACCCGTCGCCGTTCCCATGTCAACGACGCAGAACGCCCACATCGCCGGCTGCTGCCCGGCCGGCGGTGTCGTAACCGTCGTGGCGACCCCCACCCCCATGCTTTCTGAATTCGCCGTCACGCCCTGCAGGTGATAGACGCTATTGATCCAGGTGCTTCCGCAATCCGTCCCGGTAGTCTGTACCACCGGGCCAAAGCTACCCGAGATAACCTCGCCTACCCATTCCGCGGCCGGAGCTCCAGCGGCCTGTGCTCGCTGGAGCGGCCACGCCCCAGTAAATCCCGGCAACGATGCGTTTTCATCGTGGCCCAGGAACGTGATCGTCCCATTCGGAACGTTTTGCAATCCGTAGCTCGCATGCGCAGTCGCGGCTTTATCCAGCGCAGCGTCTTGCTTCATCAGCCCCACACCCAGCGCGAGGCGATAGGCGTTGATCTGTGCGAACAAAGCAGCGCTCGGCGAATCACTTGGATAAGTCGACGCCGGCACGCTGGTTTGAGGAGGAACCGACTGCGAGGACGGCGACGTGGGGGGCGATGTCGGCGTGGTTGACTGACTCGCACCAGAAGATGCAGAGCCGCCCCCGCCATCACCTCCCCCTCCACACGCGGTCAATACAAAAGTCGCTACAACAGAAATTGCTACCAGCGTGATGATTTTCTTTTCGGTCTTCATGAATGCCCCTCGAATGGTTGTTTTGCACAATATTGCAATGCCCTGCCTTGCCTCACGAGCGCCTGGCAAACTGAAATGCCCGGCCGCCCTACATCACCCCCCTCCACACGGCCCTGTCGAGCCTTCTGGCTGCTTGCCTCCACAACGGGCAAACCCACTCTCCTTTTGGACGCTAATAACGGCACCTGTTGTTGGATTGGCCTCGCAAACTGCTGCCACAAAGTTCTGCAGTTCGGTACCAGAACCCGGATCAACACCACCGTCCCAACGAGTTCCCTTCACAACAAGAAAATGCCCATTGGACGTGAACGAAAAGAGATTGCCCTGTTGCTTCGGCGACGCAAAAACGCCCGTCCACGTCAATTTCCAGTCGCTGTAATGATCTGCCGTCCAGTAATGCCAACGCAGCGTGTTGTTCTCCTCGAGCACCGGAGAGTCCGTAGCCGCGTTTGCATCGGTAATGCCGTAGCCCGCCTGTCGCTGTTCAATGGCTTGCGCGCATTGGGAGATCGGATCAACCGGTGGCAAGATAGGCTGCTGGCAGCTCGGGGGTGTCCACTGCGCACCCGTCCACGTTGGCGCCACCGTCTGCTGCAAGCCGGTTGGACAGGTAGGCGGCGATAGATAGCTGCATTGCGGCTGACTCCAATGCGCGCCTTGCCAGACAGCATTTCCCGTCGTAATCCAACCCGGATCAGTCGGACACATCGGCGCAGAGATCGGAGCGTGATAGACCGGCGTCAAACACGTGTTGTCCTGATAGCCTGACGAGCACTGCGTTGGAGCTGCATGCCCGTTTTGAGCAAACAGGCCTGCGGCAAACAATATGGAAATCAGCGCAAGCAAGCTCCATACGATGCGTTGGAATAAACGCTTCACCTCACGCGACACTACGGCGCTGCTGGTGCAAAACATGGCCACACTCCCCTAACATCAATACGCGCAGTACGTCGCCGCAATGCCCTGCGCGCCGGGAATCGCGTTACCGCTTCCATCTGTCAGATGAACTGTCCATCCATTGCCGTTCCAGGTTGCTGGACCAGAATTCACGACAGTCGTGTCGTTCACCGAGAAATTCTGCAAAGTGACTTGAATCTTCATCGCCCCGCCATTAGGACAGCTCGGCGCGGGCACCGACCACGAATCTGCCACCGTGTAGTAGCCGTAGCGCAACCACCGACCTCCAATCGGCAGCCATCGTGGCCCTTGGTCGGTCAACTGACACGACAGCATCTGCCCAGACCCATCAGCGTTAGCCGAAACCGAAGTGACGTTGACCCCGTAGTTCGTACAAGCCGTGTTGGGTACTGATGCATTCGCAAGTGACAACAGCTGCCCCACGATGTGGCCTTGATAATCCATGGACGCGTTGAGCTTTCCTTGGTTACCAGCAGCGATCGTCCCTTCTGCGTACACGTCCCATGTATGGACGCCACCGGCATAACCTGCAGGCAAGCCCGACTGCGGGTCAAAGCCAGCCGTGCCGATGTTGCCGCTGAACCGGCCGGCAACCGCATTCACAGTCCCAGCGCCAGTGATATCGTGCTTATTCCCTGCGGCATCAGTCATCCCTAAATCTGTCTGCATCGAATTCAGGTCCGGCCGCGATGGCTTCATGTCTACGCGGTATAGGAAACCGTTATCTGCCTGCGCATTCGCCATCCCGAGCATCGCCGCAAGGTGGCCACTACCCGGATTTCCATAACCCTCTAGGGACTGGCGGAACGTCCCATTCGCGCCCACTGCCACTGTAGGCTGCATCGACGTGTCGCCGAACTGATTTGCATACGGCACAAAGCCACCCAACATCCCTTGCGCACTTGTTTGTGCAGCGCTGGGGACTAGCACCGAAGGAGGAATCTGACGCCCTCCCGTAGTAAACAAAAGTGCCTGCAATTGGCCCGGAACAGGCTGCAATACCTGCATCTGCCAGTCCTGCCCGTAAGCGTTGCGCATCGACACGCTCTTCGGGAGATAGCCAGCTTGTGCCAGCTGGTCAACCGTTACCGTCGCCGGCGCAGTCGGCGTAGCGATTTGCGCAAGAGCTGTGCTTGTATCGCTCAGGTACTTGTTCATCGCCTGGCCGATCAAGACGCCTTGATTCGCGATCACCGCTGCTTGGACGTTTGCAAAACCGATCTTCGACCACGCGTATAGGCCCGCCATCGCCGTAACGGAGATCAACATTGCGAACAACCCGCCGAAGAACGAAGACATAAATTCAATCCATCAAGAAGTACGCGCTTCCGGTATATTTGTCAGCATATTTACCGGTAAACAGTTTGTCAACAGTTTTCGCAGGGCGGTCACGGCTCGATACGAACCTGATACAACAGCGTGCCCGATGAAAATGATGCCGGCACACTGATCAACTGCCCACTCCCCACGGCAACTGCTTGCCCTGGATTCGATACCTGATACCAAAGCGCGCTGCCCTTCAATACCCGTTCTAACGTTGACGATGCGCCCGGCACACTCGGCACACCGGCATAAATCAGTCGCGCGGTACCGTTCCGCACTGTTGCACATCGAGACCCAACAATCGGGGTGACTCCTGCTGGCAATGTCACCGTGATCGAATCGTTGACCATGCCGGGCTGCTGCTGCGCGGCGGTCCGGCACGAGTTCGCAAATACTTCGGCCTGCGTTGCCCGCTCCATCGCGAGTACCGTGAGCCGGCCCGAAAGACCGGCGCCTGGCACCGAGATTGCCCACTGCGCAACCTGCACAATCAATCCGGTGAATGTCATAAGCACAACGATCGGTAACAGCGCGTATCCCATTTCAGAAAGACAAACTCGGGTCAGGGTTGTGCAACACGCGCTGTTGCCTCTCGATCTCCGAAATCATTTGTCGGAAGTCCGTCCCATGCAGCTGAGAACGAATCCCGCGCTCGTCCTCGGCGCCTTTTATAACGAGCGGCGACACCTCCTCCAGCTCGTGTATCAACACGTCGTCCTGCCACCGCACCTTGAGGCGTTGATGTACAACAGCCGCTAGACCACTCGCAAACAACCCCGCGTCATAACCCGCGTCACGCAACATGCTCGACAGCCGCTGCAAGCCCTTCATCTGATCGTCAGTGTGATACGTCGCAATCACAAGGACACCGCTGGTCGCCGCGAGGAACGCTTGCGCCACCGCATCGGCCGTGCGCAGTTCTCCGATCATGAGAACGTTCGGAGCACCGCGCAGACGACGACGTATTTCCGGGGCGAACTGCTCATCGCTATCAACTTCGGTCTGATAGAGCGTCCCGGTTACTCCGTCTTCCCCCTCGTACTCACCCTCGATGTCGACCTCGACCGGATTCTCGATCGTGTAGCCGCAGCCACCGTAGCGCTTCAAAAATTCGACGCAGAACGACGTTGCGCCAACCGTCTTACCGCTTGACGTTCCACCCGTTAGCAGAACCAAACCGCCGCTGCATAGTTCCCTTGCCAGTAGCGCTGCTTCGAGCCGTCGTCCGTAACCCAATGATCCAAACTCAAGCGCCCCTACTTGATGTCGGCGGAACACATACAACGGGCCTCGCGTCGTATTGACCAATGCTCCACGCATCGGCACACCTGCGTACTGAATACGAAATTCCTCCTTCTTAAAGGCTTGGGCCCGTGCACGCAGATTCCTTGCAGCCCAAAGCGCGGCCCCGGATAACTCGTGTCGCTCGGAGTCACCTGAATACGTCTTGAACCATGCTCTCTCGCCCGGCTCAAGATAAAGATCGGAGAACGGGAGACTGGCAAAAGCTTCGGTCTCAGACGTGCTAGCACAATCAATTTGTGCTACGTCAAAGTCCGTCGCCGTGTGCGCAGCGTCGTGTATTTCGTCGTGTGCCATTCATATCTCCGCCGGCGGTCCGCCTAACGGTTAAGAGAAAATAATTGTTACAGCGGTCTGCCCATTGCAGGCAGCCGCCGCAGTCTGGCCATCCGACGGGTTATCCTTGTTGAAGGTCGTACCGCCCACTGTCACACCGTCGTACCCGTTTCCCAACGTCGTCACAAGTTTCGCGCAATCGGTCGTTGTGGTTATCCCATTCAACGTGACGACGCCTTGCCCGCCATTCGCCTGATTCGAGAGATTGATAACCCCTTTCCATCGATCGACCAGGGCGCCATTTCGGACCATAGTCCCCGGAATGACGCCGCCCCGAATCAGATCGGCAACGTTCGCATCGGTGAGATTTATGTAGCCATTGGGCGAAGCCCCCAGCATCTGCCGCGCGTTCGTTACAAACACCCCCACGTCGCTTGCCTGAGAAAGTGCTTTGTCCGTGGTGAATATGTTGTTACCCAACGCAATGATCGCGATGATGCCGAACACAGTAATGATTTGCCCGTAAAGCGACCCGAAGAATTCACGCATGACCTGCTCCTTTACTAATCAAAGTATCGGGCTCGCCTAGAAGCCCACTGCACGTGCCACGTCCGACATCAAACTGTTGACACTCGCGTTGATCATCAAGCCAACAGCCAAAACGAAAAACGTGAACACAGTTCCAAGAATCACACTGACACGAAGAATTCGGCGCTCAACCTTCTCGCCGAATTGCTGCGCGGCAACCTCGATCACATTTGCGAAGTTGCTTTTACCTTGCAGCATCGCGATACGTTCGATCAGGTCCATAGAGGGGAACCCATGCCCCGTCGCACGCATCGCCACGGAGAGTTTTTCGCCACGTCGAATGCCCTGCCAGAGTGGTCGTAGGCGAGACGCGAGCCAGGGATTAGCAAACTTCGTCTGCTGCTCGAGCGCGCTGGCTTCAGCAATTCCTGACTTGATCTGTCTAGAAAATGTATCGAGCCAAGCGGCTCCGTTCAGCTCGCGATAGAGCGTGAACGGAAATACATACTCGTCGAAAAATGCCCTGCCCGGTCCGGTCCATCGCGGCAACGCAATGACGCACGCGAGCCCCAAAGCCAACGCGACCGCACCAGCAACTGGCGCGAACCAACTGGTGGCAGCCCACCCGAGCACGTACAGCGTTCGGGTCGAGGCAGACCAGTTCTCAGGTGGTATCGCATCAACTAAGGTCGGCGTCACCTGCGAGCCAATCACGTAACAGAATCCGTAGAGCCCAGCTAAGTACACTGATGGTTCGGTCACTGCTCGCGCTATCAGGCCCGTGATACGACCGACCCGCTCCCGCAGCTCCAGAATCTGCTGCATCGCCTTCGGATAAGCACCAGTGGCCGCCCCAGCTGCCATCATCGACGCTTCAGTCGGTGGCAGCTTCCCCATTGCCACAAGCAGCGTTTTGCCGCTCACGACCGCGAGATATACCCGATGAATAGCCTGCGCATCGGCTATCTTCTTGCGCTTTTGGAGATTAGAGCGCAGCGCACCCAGGATCGCTGTTTCATCCTCCCCCTGTGGCAGCAGGTCCAACATGTTTTCGTAGACGAGCTTTCGCAGTCGCCACGGCAGTCTCACATTCTCGGAGTCGACCAACCTCGGCAAAGCGCGTTTAGTTGACAATACATCGCCGAATGCGCGCCAGCGCTCCAGAAACGGAATCGTGAAGTTCGGCATTACAGGTGATCTCCGTTGGCTTCGATCCTGTCAACGATCGTCACTGAGCTATGCGCCTTGTCCGGTGCTAGCTCACCCTTCGCCACCAGCGCCAGCGCGTGTTCCAACATTGATTTGTCCGCGCCCTTCCGCGAACGCTGATATCGCTTCGCTTCAGCAATTTCGCCGCGCTTTAGCAACGACATCAGCGTCTCATTCGTCTCAACTACTTCGGCGATCGCCACACGCTTGACAGTCCCCCTGCCCAAGCATGTCGGACAAGCACGATCGCTGCCCTGTACACACACGTTTGCAAGGTCAACGTCCCACGAGTGCAGCGCGTCGCGTAGGTACATTGGCACTACTTCCTCGCTCGCCGTGTCCAGCGGTTGTTTACAGTCGTCGCAAAGAATCGGGACCAGGCGCTGTCCGATAAGGCCAATCACCGAACCAGCGTCGCACGTCACTCGCGGTGACAGGCGATCAAAGTCGAAGCCCTCAAACCGCACCGCAAAACGGTACAGGTCCCCTTCGTGCAGCGTCGACAAAACGAAATGGCCGGTCTCAGCCGCACCCCGCATCGCGTGCGTTTCAGGTGCGTCCCGCACCTCCCCAGTAAGAAGAATGTCGGGGTCCATCCGCATCGTGTGCTTGAGAAGTTTTAGATGTGTATGGCGTTCTTCCTCTTTCTCCGGCGCTTCGTTGACCACCAGCTGCACTGCCCACGACATCTTGAATTCAGGCGGGTCCTCCATCGTGATCTGTTTCAACCATGGGAAAAGCTGCGCCTGACGACGCATCACGGCCCGAATCGTTCGTGACTTACCCGCGCCAGTCGGAGCACAGGCTATTACGATTCCGTGATCTCGCCGTGCAATCCGCTCTAGGAGCGCCATTTGTTCCGGCGAATAGCCATCGATATCCCACCCTCCATCTGGCTTTTTCGGCGCCATCAGATCTAGTGCCCGCCATGCCTCCTGGGCCGTTAACACGCACTTGAAGTCGGGCTGGTCTTGCAGTCGGGCAACGAGAAAATGGCCACCCTTTGATACGGGCTCGCACGGACCTCGAATAATCCGCACCATTTCGATACCGGTCTCGGCCAGCTTATCGCCGTCAATCTGAGCCGTCTGAAATTGGCGCTGTGCGAACTGCGCGGGCTTATTGCTCGCGAGTGCGTTGTAGATTGCAAGAATGAATGCATCGCCCTCTTGAGCCGTCATCATTTTCGCGTTCACCCGATAAATCTCGCCGTCGATACGTAATTCCATATCGGTGTGCTCGGCGCGACGAATGACGTGTATATCGGATGCGTTCACCGCTCGCGCATACATGAGGAGCCGCTGGATTTCGCGATGAATCTCTGGTGCGTCGGCCGCCAGCGCCTCGACGCGCCGATGCTGACGGCGCATCGCTTGCAGCTCGTCGGCGGGCAACGACACAAGCACCGGATCGTGGCCCGCATGCTTCAAGTGATGAAGCCATGAATCAAACACCGACGTGCTGCGCTTGCGCACGTCGACATAGACGGTCAGCGCGTCACCAACCTGGACGCAAACCACGTGGTCTACCAGGTGATCAGGTACGATCGGAGCTGAAGCGAGCGACGCATGCGACGGAGAGCTTCCGTCACTAGACGACGCGGTGTCGGTCGCAGGAGTAAATCGACCAAGGGGAAGAAAATTGCCGGGAAGTTTCATGCTTTCGCTCCCACGGCATGTGTAGGCTGCCTGCAGCTCATCATCTGCTGTTCGATCGCGCCACTTGGCCGCCAGCTATAGAGCGTGCCACTCGCCTGCCAATCCTTTCCGACCCTCCACGTCAAAGTATCCAGTACAAAGCCCGGTACACTGTTCCATGATCGGCCGTCGTGACCGATCGGGGCATCAAGGGATAATTCACCCGCGACCGCCGACAATCGATATGCCCACGGAGGCACAGAGTTCGTGAGTAACACGGCCTGCGTCTGCCAAGGCGGGAGATCCTTCAACATCTGCACGTCGCACGGCAGTGCTGAAATCGTACCGAGCGACAGTTGCCCGCTTACCTCATTGGCTAATGCCCAGATCGATCGCTGCGCCTCTTCGTTATTGCCTGCTGCAGCGTTCACCGCGACACCGAGGCCGCGGCGGCTACCACTGCTTTGCGAATGTGCGCCATCAAGCAGCCGGCCTGGAGCGTCCATGGGCGAGCCACCCGCACTCACCCAATTCATCGTCAGAGCCAGGTTCTCACCGACTTGCCTACACTGCCAGACTGCCAACTTCCATCCATCTTGGGCTAGCGGCTGTGCGAGCCATACCTGATGGCACGCATCAATCAGCTGCGCAGGTGCAGCGGCTACCTTCCACGGCGGCGACGCGAGCAAGCGCGCGCGCTTAGCATGCGCTGCCTCGAGCTGCGCACGCTGCGCAGCCACCACCGCGGCTTCCTGCTTCAGATTCTGCCGCCACGTCCACGCCGTCACACCGGCGATCACAACGGCCCCGGCTGCGGCCGCGATCAACCCATTGCGCACCACCGGTGAAATCTTTGCGCGCCAGTCGCGCAGACCTGGTTGCTTCCCAGCCAACCGGACCATCTCGGCAAGATCGGCCGGCAACCCGGAAACACTCTTCCAGTGCTCACCCGCCTTGAGCGCTGCAGCTGCCGCCTTGATCTCGTCGTGCGAACCAACCAGATCGCCATTCGGCGCGATCCCGTCAGCGCGCACGGCTATGAGCCACGACAGTTCGTCGTTGAGCCGATAGACACCGAGCCAGGGAGCCGGATGATAATCGGCAACAACGCTTGCAAGCGCGCGAATGGCCGTCGGACGACGCGTGTCGTGCGGCAGGTCGCCAAACCCCAATTGCACACCGGCGGTCGTCTTCCGCGCCACACCCCAGATCCCACGCACGCGTGACAATTCGCGCAGTTGCGCGGGCTTCGGCATTACCGGCTCCACGAGCCAAGTGAGCCCGACCGCGTATAGCGTCGGATTGTCGTTCGATAGTGTCAGGATCTCGGCCATGTGATTACATACCCACGGTCTTGATCGCACGCCCGCGCCCAAGCGTCACACGCTCGGCAAGGATGCTTTTGACAGTCCAGCCATCAATCGTGTCGCCCACGCGCACGTCACGTGCAGCGCCGTTCACGGAAATCGTCGCGCTCTGTCGACCATCAAATGCGCCGGTGCCGATCAGCACCCAGTCGCTCGCGACCTTCGGCGGTGCGGTCGGCGCCCCCACCGCAGTGTTCGATGGGATCGCTTCGGCCGGCGGCATACCAGAGACGATCGCACTCGAACTGAAATCGCGCTGTACCTTGCGAATATCGCGCTTCAGCGTCTCGTTCTTCAAGCGAGCTTCCAACACCAGGGTTTCGCGAACAAGCCCATCAAGTTCGGCGTTTTCCGGTTGTACTACCGTCGACTTCGCAACACTCGCTTGAGAAGCCGCACCCTGAAGCGGCGCAACCACCGTAGGAGAAGACCCATTAACGAGCCCGATGCTCGACGCTCCTCCCGGCGCTGACGCACTCAGAGCAGTTGCGCTCACATGCTTGGAGCTGGTTAACGAACTGACGTTTGACGCATGTGCGTGCAGCATAGTGAGACTCACGAATGCGATCGTCGCACCAGATGCCACCGCGACCCGGATCGACGCTCGCGAAGAAACCGGAAGGAAATTCGGCAAGTTCATCTCGATCATCCCCTGTTACAGAAGGCGGGCCGACAACACGATTGCAATGACCGTGTCGTTCTTCTGCGCGTCAGCACCGCCGCCAAGCAACGGCACCCACGGCGAGCCAACACCGTTCCCCGTTGTGCTCAAGGTCTTTTGCTGCATGCCCGTCAATACCAACGTGTCACCAGGCTTGAGCGTCACGCTCTGTTGCAGCTGCGTGTTTTGTGTCGTCGGTGTCTGCACGCACGACTGGCCCGCGGTACAGCCCGGAGGAAATGTCTGTATGTCGATCAGCTGGCTCAGCGTCAGGTTGAAATCGATAAGGATGTTGCCGTTCACTAGCTTAGGCAGGAACCCGGACGTAAATCCCGTCGTCAATGTTGCGCTCTGCATCGACGTGGTGGAACCGACGTTTGATGCGAGCGTGCTTTGCGTTTGCGGAACATATCCCTGCTGGCGAGCATCCTGGAGCGACATCAGCTTGCCGTTCTGCGTGACTCCCGCCTTGGAAAGCACCGTCGTAACATCGCCCAACGAAGAAAGCGCTTGAATCGCCCCCTTCGTTCCAGAGAACGGGCCTGACAGGATGTTCGCGCCAAATGAAAACGGCGTAGCCGTTCCCAGGATCTTCGGTACCGAAGCGCCAGAGATCCCGACGCTCGTATGTCCGCTCTTGCTCTTGTACGCAAGTGCAAGATCCAGCCCATAATTGTCTTCACGAGACAGACGTACTTCGTACACGTGGACATCGATCTCGATACGCTTTGCGTAGGTCGCGTTCAGTGTCTTGATCCATGCCTCCACGCGATCGCACATCGGCGGCGTTCCGGTAACGGTTAGGATGCCTGCATCCGGATCGGCTACTACCTGGCCACCACCCGAGATCGCCTTCGCGGTCGCTTGCAAGTTTTTCCACGGATTGATGTCCGCCGTCATCGTCAGTTTTTGACTACTCGCGCTATTGCCCCCCGAGCCGGTACCCGAAAATGAACCACTGCTACCCGATCCACTAGCGCTGTCGCCATTACCCGTTGAGATCGATCCCTCCAGTCGCCCTCCTTCGTTTAGGCCGGGAAGGGCAAACACGCGTGTCTCGTTACGAAAGAACGTAATCACGCCGTCCTTATACGCGGACCAAACGCCGTAATGACTGTTGACCACATCAAGAAAACCTCTGACATAGCCGTCATAGACCAAGTAACTCGGTGCGCTCGTGGACGGCCACGTGCCCATACCAGGAATGCCTGAGCTGGACGGCGAACCACCCCGCGCTAGCTCGTTCAATCCGCCTGGGGGCAGCGGTCCACCGGCAGCACCCGGCGCACCAAGCGGCATCCGAGCGAACGACGATGCCGCTGAAAGCGTCGATACTGCGGCGTCGGTCGCGGACGAATCGACAATCGCTGGGATACCCGTCTGTTTCGTAAAACGTGCCGCGAGGTCCGCTAGCGATCCCGCCTGATACGCATAACGAATCGGTTTGTCGAAAATTGCCGGTTGCGGCTTGCTCGCCGCGATCTCTTCGCCACGCAACCAATTCGATGCGTGTGTCAGCACAATCGGCCGCGAAGGATTGGCATTGCTCGCTTGGTCGCGTGCCGCCTGGACATCGAGTACCTGTTCGTTGCGTACATCTCGGAGAGCGCAGCCGGCGAGTGAAGCAGCGACCAGTACGCCCAGCATAATTTGGCTCTTTCTCATTACTCGCTCTCCCCTGCTTCGTGCACAACCAGCGTCTTGTTACCCGTGAACAGATCCGCGCGCACGTCGATTCCAGTGGCCGCCAGATCCTGGATCACACGTGTTGCTGCCGTCTGAAAATCAGGCCCGTAGGCTGCATCACCCGGAACGATCCAATCACGCGGTAAATTCCAGATCACATTCCAGCCGCTTTTTTGTGCCCATTCACGTAGCTGCGTCTGCAACGACGTGCCTGCGGCAAGCCGATATGAGCTGTCGAAATCTTGAGACTGAACCGGCGCAGCCGTCACAACCGTTTCGGATGGGTACAGCGATGCCGGCGGAACAATAGGCGCAGCGTTCGAGCCGGCGGACGCCGGCGCAGTTGCGGATACCGCAGCTGGCGACACACCCGGTTCAGGCTTCGTCACTGGCATTTTGGTAGACGGCGCTGCTGGCTGAATTGGGTGATATGGTGCGATGTGGACTGCAGATGACAAGTCGCTATCAGCGGCGTTAGCGGCATGCACCATGCTCGCGAGCACGATCAGCCCAAGCGCGAACGACTGCACACGTTGTTGAAGGGGCAAGCGCATCATGGGAAGACCTCGGCAAGCGCCGTATGAGAGGTAGTTTGGAAAACCCGGTATGTCCGTGTAGTGGGATCGGGGCCGCTAACCGCAAGGGGGTAGCCCGCTTCTTGCAGCGCGCGGACGACTGATTTGATGGCCGTGTCGAATGTGCCGGTCAGCGTAGAGTCGGCTGTGATCGGTGCGACGATCGCGCTATCCCACCGAACAGGATTGCCCGACGCCTCCCCCCACCGGGCGAGCGCCTGCCGGATGTCGCGATCGGCAAGAAGCAGCCTCCAGTTTGACGCTCCGGAGACGGTCTCATCCGTACCTCGCTTTTCAGACATGTCTTGCGCTGCATTCGCGTTCGACGTCAAACCCAAGTTCGCAACAATGTCCGTCTCGCCATACACCGACTTAACTATCGGCGCATCGACAATGATCCAGAAATGATGTGCAGGAGCTTCCGCGACCACCAGTGGATATCCTCCCGCGTCCAGAGCCTGCGCCACCGAATGCATCGCATCGGCAACCGTTCCGCGTAGCTGACTGTTGGCCGTAACGGGAACCGTCACGGAGCTGGACCAGCGAATCGTTGCTCCTGACTCCAGTGCCCAACGCGCTATCGTGTTCGCGAGTGTCAGGTCGGCCAGCCGTATATCGAAATTTGCGATCACCGGCCGTCGAACGCGACGTGCTATGCCTGCCGAATGAACAGGCTGACCGCTTACACGAATACGGCCGCTCCAAGTCTGTCCTAAAGGGTGAAACGCCGATGCGTCGCTCCAAGAAACAGCTTCCGTTCTCGGCTCGAGCGTTGCGCCACCAATCGAGTGATAGGACAGTGAGCCACACGCAGGAAGGACCACGCACGCGCATATGAGTCCGAGAACCGTGCGCCCTTGCATCAGCCGCTGAAAACTCTTTTTCCCTACCCCTATCAAGGCATGGCGTGGTGCGTATGATCGATACCGAACGGCCTCAGATTGCTTGGAACCCGATATCCACGCCCTGCACGTGCAAAGCCAGCAGGAGTCGAATCGCATCGCCTGCTTGGACAGGACACCGAGTAGGTTGTAAAAAAAGCCGGACGCGGGGCCAACGCGCCCGGCGAAACCGTCATGCCCGGAATCAGGGGCGATCGGGCTGACGGGAGGACGCGAGTGAGAGTGCTCGCGTCCGCTGGCAAATGGTTCAGTCGCGACAACTACTCTAGAGTTGCAACAATAGTTAGCATTACTAATGCTAAATGCAAGAGAATTGAGTTCGCGCGGCTTCATCTGAATCTCTATTCAGTCTCGGCCACGGACAGACCGCTGGCGGTATTGCTTGGCGGTACCGGCGCAACTACCGCCGGGCTCACCGGCTGAGTAGTCGTTGCACGCGGCATAACTTTGAAGAGTTCAGCGTAAACACGCCGCGCGTACTGGACACGCTTGTTCGCCGACATCGCGTTGTATGCGCCGACCGCGTTCCAAGTCAAGCCAAGGCGAGCAAAGTTCTGAGCGAGAATCCAGGTGCCGACATAGGCATTGGTGCACGCATCGAAAAGTGATGCGCGAGAGATGCCATAGCGCGCAAGCGTTGGCAACCAACTCGAATTGATCTGCATCAGCCCGATATCTTCAGAGCCGTTGCGATTGAGGTTAAGCGCCGTTGGCTTAAATCCCGACTCTATGGAAGCGATCGCATGAACAAGGGAAGGGTCCACGCCGTGGTATAACGCGGCGGCGTCGAGACAATCGGCGTAAACGTTGGTTACACCGAGAAACAAAGATAAGCACGCGAGCGCGACGGCGGCCGCCTTGCGGCCACCTCTATGCGGTATACTAACGGTATCCACAGGTAGTCCTCGGACCCGATGGGTCCACGTTCCCAAATCTGCTTGTGGCCAGGTTGAGGCTAGTGTGTCCGCACCAGCCTCAACCGCCTCACTACGTGTTCAGACAAAATTGATAAGAATCTGCCTGATCCCTGGACATGTATCACGAATGAAATTCATCATTCGCACGAAGTCACGCCAAGTTCTCTTAGTGCCTCTCACACTTTGAAGCACAAAACTCTTTTCCTTGTCCGGGAAAACAACAACAACCTCCCAGCTTGACCTTTGTCCCTCACCCTCACTACGCTCAACCACCTGGACCTCCAATCGCTCACCGGTCCGGTACGCAAAAGCAAGCTCCTGAGCTGAGATCCCCTGCATTCTTCCCCTCTTCTTGAAGCGTAAAGGGTGAAGTATCGCCATGTAGAAGAACTCTCTGAGCAAATTTTCAACAAGTATCCATAATATGATGGACAAATTGGGGTAATTTGTCAAACAATTTATGCCGAGCCCCAATTCCGTCCACTTGACTTCGGTCCAAGATCCTTTCGCTCACCCAGCTGCTGCCCGCGACGTCACCACCGCTGTAAAGCGCTGCAGATGCGCCAAGCACTCCCGGCACCCTGCCAGTATACCAATCAAAATACAGACCAGCCTGTATCGCTCAGGGTACAAAAAAAACTACCCACAATCTCTATGTTCAGAAGCGGCAGCCATAATCATCTTCACGAAGCTTTGCCGAAGGTGCTTTTGAAGCGCCATTCGTATAAGGCCCCGGTTAATTTCCGCTGCCTGCAATTTTTCCTCGTCACCGCATGTCCGCAGTTCGACAGCCCACGCTTCCATTTTTGCGAGTGCGTCGGCATTTACTCCCGCATCAAAAAGCTGGTAACTCACCCCTTCAGGTTGAAATTGATCGGCCTGAGAATATATTGAAACCACGCCCGATCGGTTGTCTCGAGCCACTATGTGATCTACATAGCAACCACGAGTCACGATTTCGAGGGGATGTACGCCGTCAGCATCCCTCAGCACCGCAATGTCGGTACTTTGGTTTGCATGCGTATAAAAGAATGAGGATAACTCCGACCAACTTCCATCGGGTATCTTTGCTTCGCATGTGATCCAGCTTATCAACAGCTTATTAGGAATCGTCGTCACTGCGGCAGCATCGTTCGTTGATAAACCAACGCGCGAAAGCCATTTCCCTATAGCCGGGCCTCGTCTCTCAGATTCTAGAGGCACAAAATCAATTATCATGTTCAGAAATCTCTACCACCCGATGCAAACCTCAGCGTCAATCTCTGCCATTGCCGCCCCCGACTTCTGGCGAGACCGCCATGCCCACAGACGATATAGTCTCCTTTGGAAAAAAGATACCCTGATAGAAATAACGGGTTAAATATTACATATTGCCTGCTACCCCACAGCGCAAGCCTTTCCGGCTGTTGACTCCCTTCATCACCACTTCCCACGTTGCGACAAAGCAACATTTACCGTCATCTCAAACTGGGGCACCGGCAAGTCGGTACATTTTCCTTGATTGCCATTTCCCGCACATTGCCGCTCACATCACAACGTACTGACCCAGGTTTCGGTCGTTCCATAGCATTGCCTCGATGCGACACCCGCTCGAATGATTCGCTCCCTCAGGTCGTGCGGATATTGCATTCCTTCCATTAGAAAGATCCGGCGTGACCAATCCGTCGTCTCGATGGCAACAGTGCCAATACCGAACGGGCGTTGCCACCACCGTTGATGTGATGACACGTTCTTTATCCGCGTTATTTCCAGGCTATGCACATCCCTATTGAGAACACCTCTACTAAAGGTAAGCCTAGCGGGCTCGATAGTGATGCTCCTGCTTTTGACGGCCAGCAGGACCCATCCGAAACGTCCGAGGGCCAAGCCACCAGCAGCGGCAAAGAAACACCAGATCGGAACATTGGGAAATGTGTTGACCCTTTGTGGCTTCAACTTGTGAACGTGCCCAGGCTGCGACACCAGCGACCCAATCGGAGACAAATGGTCAGAATGAAGATGGACGTATCCCGCGGCGAGAACCAATAGCAGCAGCCATGTTTGAAACATGGCTGGTATGCAAGCAAGTGTCGAAGGAACAAACCGCAGTTGGCGACTTGCATCCGCTCTTACATAAGCCGGCGCATGCGCTCCATTATATTGATTGAAAACCTCGCGACCTTGGTTCTTAACATTATCCATGATGTGCTCCCTCAATCGAGGCCCATAACCCCATCCCGACATAGCCCGACGAACATATGCCTAACCGGCCCTACAGGCGTGACATCTTCTGACCGACGACGGACACGATCTAATTTCCCGCATGCGAGAAATCTAGCGAATTAACGCTCCCCTTTCTGCGAGAAATATTTGATTCGCTCTTGCTCGACCTCGAACATGAACTTTTCGAGTAAATCTTGCGGGGCACAAACTGTTGCTCTAACCCATTTTGGCGGAAACATCGACGACTGGAGGTATTCAGCGAAAAAACGGTTACGAATAGCCAGCACTTGCTGGCGCTTCATTCCATGCCGCTCTCCGACCTCCGAAAGTCCCCTGCCCTCAACCAAAACCTCTCGTGCAACCTCTAGGCTGCGCTCCTTCATCCGAGTTTGATCCGCTACTCTCCTGAAATCGTCTTCGGGCAAGCGGTACATATCGGCCAACTGTTGCATGTAGATCCCTTATGCAATATCTCCGATCGATCTGCCGATCGTAGATATCAGGTTTACTTGGATTCCACCAATTTCATCAGCGCTTGATGTGTTCGATCAAGCTCGCTTCGCGCAAGGACAACACTTTGCTCGACGTCCAGGGACATTCCGCTAAACACGTCACGTCGTTCTTGGAACAGTTTCGACAACATCCCTATTTGCTCGCGCAGAGCATGCACCTGCGACACCGTTTCAGTAACTAGCGCGACAGCATCAGCTGTGTCGTTGGGCTTCTTTGCTTCCGCCCGTTCACCACGAGCTTGCGATGATTCTCGCATGCGAGAATCATCCTCACCCTCCTTTGTACTCGGCTTTGCCGCTTTCAACTTGTTGCGAATGGTCTTCCGGACATTCGATCCAGAATCGGTCTTCGCTTGTTCGATCACGGCTTGTGCGCTTGCCGCATCAATTTTTTCGAGACGATGTAAGTCGTTGATCGTCGTGATATCGGCGGTTACCCCTTCTGCAACGGCTTGACTGGCTCTCCCCCCCGCTTCCACAACTTCGAGAAACTTGATGCGCTCTGCTACCCAATTCAGTCCCTTGTTCCACTCCGCCGCGACTTTCTCTAATGTACCGAGTTTCACCTTATCGTCTCGCAGCGCAGTAGCTATTTCGAGTTGCGTCAGATTCTCCCGTTGGATGTTCTCAGCACGCTGTACTCGGCGTGCCTGCTCGTCGTCCATATCCCGCACGACGGCTTTGAGCTTGATACCTACGATCTTGCACCCGCGCCAACGTCGCTCACCCGCCACCATGAGGTAGCGCCCTGGTTTCTTGAGATTCTTCCGCAGCACAGCTGGCTCGTGCTGACCATCTCGCTTCATGTCATTGCCGAGCTCAGTCAATGACTCGATTGTGAAGCCAGGATTGTCCTTACCGCGCATTTGCTTGACGCAATCGACCAGATCCGGATCGATCTCTTCGATCCTCTCGCCAGGCAAAGCAGCCGCAGCGCCCTGCTTCTGAATTTCCGACAACTTGCTAATTTTGTTTCCGAAAGCGCTCACGTCATTCCCCTTAGTTCAGGCCAAGGCGCGACAGTACTGCATCGCATGCTTGCCGCATTTCCTTCCCCGCTGCTCGTTGGTTACCGCTACGAGCCTGATGCCATACCGCATGCCCTTGCGCCAGCGCAGTAGCAACGCACGCGCGAGCAATTATCGCTTCATCAAAGATCAGATCGCCGTATGCCTCGCGCAACTCCGGTAACGCCTCGACTTCGTTCACCGACTTGCTGTTGACCATGTTTGGCAGAAAGCCGAGGTGGCGTAGTTCCGGGTTGTATTGCGCCTTTACGCCGGCGATCGTGGCTTGCAGCTTCGGCATGCGTGCGAATGAAAATGGCGAGATGTTGAACGGAGATACGATCGCATCCGACGCTGTAAGTGCACCAAGCATGCGGCGCTGCAAATTCGGAGGAGTATCGATAATGCACAGATCGTAGTCGGCGGCCAGCTTTGCGAGTGATGCGCGCGGCTGTTCGATAACTTCGAGCGGCATGTCATCTACGTCCAGAACGTCAACATCGGCCTCGATCAGGGCGATGCGCTCATGCACTTGCCTCGGACGGCGACCGTCGATCGCGCCAGTGAAAAGATGACTCGCTTTCAAATAGTCGGTGTCGTCACCTTCATCTATTTCCGCGAACACCTCGGATATGTCGCCCTCATCGATGTCAATCAGCAGAACGCGATAGCCAAGTTCGGCCGCGCGAAATGCCAGATGGACACTGAACGTGCTTTTACCGACACCGCCTTTCTGGTTGCCAACGGTCACGGTCTGCATGAGAGCTTGCACCAGCTTCTTGATTGCGTGATTTGCTCGCATAGGGATCAGCCTTACGAAATCAGGTTGAACAGAATCGGCATTGGCCGAACTGTTTTCATCTTATTTTCCGGTAAACACTTTGTCAACACAAACAATTCTCGCATGCGAGAAATCTCCATACGGCGTTACACAAGCGTCGGTCATCAAAAACTCACTACCGCCACGTCCGTTCTTCACCTTCTTTTGCCCCTTTTTAGGGCGGTTCTCGCATGCGAGAAATCTCCAGCAGGGGAGAGCAGGCCGCCGCCCCCGATTTCAAGCGATTCTCGCATGCGAGAATCCCGCAGCCGTGCCCGCATTGCATCGACATTGGGCCGTCCTCGTTCCGCCAGCGCCGTGTTGACGGGGCGTCGCCAGCGGGGCACCATTGATTCACCGTGTGAATCCAAAGGATCTCAACCATGAACCTGAAGGCGAAGCCGTTCAAGGCAGGCGGGCGGAGAACGGATCTGACGAGCGCGATGCTGCTCGCGCTGGCGTTGATCGGGATGGTTTTGGCGTTCGCCGGCTTGGTGTACCTGGGGATGCCGGCGCCCTTCGGTGCCGGACATCCGGGGCTCGCCATGTTAATCGGCTTCTGGGTGCCGCTCGCCGTGAAGATGTGGCACGACGCGTGATGGCTAGGTAGCCGCTCACGCAAGTAAAGTTGTAGCTATCCGCGACGCGCTCGATATCCCTCGGAAACCCTTGTCATGCAAGGCTGAGAGGCTGAATGTCGTGTCAACTAAAGTTGGAGCTATCGGAGCTGTGCCGTCAACTAAAGTTGTATCTCGATGCGCGATTTCAACTAATTTTGTGTCGCTATGGACGATCGGCAGGGCCGCCAGTGCCCGCGGCGGTCGGCGCTAGCAAGATAAGAGGTCTTATCACGCTGGCACGGTTCATCCGCGAGACTCAGGTCAGAAGACCATCTGAGGCGGCTGCGCCAGCAGGTGAGGCAGGCGGTCCGCCGGCGTGGCCGTCGTCTGCGGATCTCGCCGGCCGGCGATAGACACAACATGAGTTGAAACATAGCTACAACTTTAGTTGTGCAAGCGGTAGCCGCCTGCACAACTAATGTTGTAATCATCATGCTGCGTCGCAGCAATTCCTCGTAAGCCTTGCTCTGAAAGGCTGAGAAGCCCGATCTCATTTCAACTAAAGTTGTGTCTATCACGTCCAGTCTCGTCAACAAAAGTTGTAGCGCAATGCGCGATTTCAACTAATCTTGTGTCGTAATGGTCGACGCGATGGCGGAGGCTCAGGATGACACGGCGCTCACGGTTGCGGGCAAGCAATCCGGCGAAGGACGGCGAGGCTAAGCTGACGGATGACGTCGATCTGGAGAGCTGGCCAGCAGTCGACCCGCTGGCATTGTCCGCTGAGCACAGCGCGCTGTATCTGCGGCGCGAGCGCGCGATCCGCCTTTACCTTGAGGGCGCGACCAACATTCAGATCAAATCGGCATGCGGGATGGGGCGCGGGCAGGTTTACCGGCTGCTGACCGAACGCTGCCTCAAGCCGCATCCTGACGGACACGTCTGTGGCTGGCGTGGCCTGTTGCCACATGCCCGCATGAAAGCCTACGAACGGACGGCGCCACTTGCGCTCAACGCGTGGAGTGGCGGGGCCGTCGGCGCCCTGCAATGGGTGTTCGAGTCGCCTGCTGGGCGAGGATTCGAGGACAAGTTGCGCGAACGCATTCTCGGCAAACGCTCCGAACTCGAAGCGTCGCGCCGACCGCGCATTGCAGTGTTTCGCTGGTTCCTTGCCGAACTGCGCGCACGCGGCCTCGAGCGCCGCGGCGAATGGCCGTTCAACGTCGAGAAGCGCGGCTACGTGACACTGGCTCGCTACATCGATCGCGTCCTCGCCGAGCATCCGGCACGGGCGCGCGAGCTGGTCGGTGGGCAAGATGCCGTCCGCAAGGCGCGCGCCGGCGATGGTACCCGTCGGCCGCCGCGGGCCCCGTTCGAGCGCGTCGAATGCGATGCGCACAAGCTCGATGCACGCATGGTCGTGCTAATCCCATCGCCACACGGCGGCACCGAGCCGCGCATGATCCATCGTCTGTGGGTCGTGGTGCTGGTCGAGGTCGTTTCGCGCGCGGTGCTGGGCTATCACCTTAGCTTGCGGCGCGAATGCTCGGCCGAAGACGTGCTGCGGGCGGTGCGCTGTGCCCTCACACAGTGGACTCCGCGCGACCTGCAGTTCAGCGACGCCGCGTACGTACCGGGTGCCGGCCTGCCGTCGCATGTTTTGCCGCAGCTCGCCGGCGCATGCTGGAACGAATTCAGCGTCGACGGAGCGCTGGCCAACATCTGCGCGCGCGTCGAAACCGTGCTGCGCGACGTGGTCGACGCCAGGATCGTCAAGCCGCAGGATGCTGCGAGCTACAGCAGCCGGCGCAGCAAGGACGACCGGCCGTTCGTTGAATCGTTTTTCGGGCGTTTGGCGGCCGGAGGATTTCACCGGCTGGCGACAACGACTGGGGGCTCGCCCACTGACAGGCGCGGCGCCGATCCCGACGCCGCAGCCATGGCGACGCAGTTTCAGTTCGAGTACGCGCAGGAGTTGCTCGACACCCTGATCGCCAACTACAACGCCACACCGCACTCGGGACTGGGCTACCGAAGCCCGCTCGAGCAGTTGAGATGGCTGATGGGAACCGACGCGTGGACACCCCGCTTGGCCGATCCAGGCGCGGTGCGCCACCTGGTCGGCGTGCGCAAGCTGTGTACCTTGCTGGGCGGGATCAAAACGGGGCGCCGACCGCATTTCCATTTTGCCAATGCACGGTATTCGGCCGAGTGGCTGTGCCTGCGCACCGATCTGCTAGGACAGGCCTTCTGGTTGCAGCTCGACAACGAGGACGATGCGCGTTACGCGACGGTCTCGACGCAGCGGGGCCTGTTTCTCGGCGTGGTCCGCGCTGCACCCCCGTGGCATCTGTCGCCGCATTCGCTGTACGTACGCACGGCGATCCGCGCGCTCGAAAAACGCCGGCTTCTGCATCTGGCGACCCACGGCGACGCGGTCGAAGCCCTGATCCAGTATGCCGAGGCGTCTCCCGGGGGCAAATTGCCAATTCATCCTGCCTATCTCGAGGCGCGACGCATCCTGCAGCAGCATGCAGAGCGGACGACCGGGCAGTCGATGGTCAGCGCGGCTAAGCACCAGGAGGCACCGGTCGCGAACGTCGAGGTGGTATCCGCCGCGCCCGCGCGCAGCAGCCTACCTTTGCCCCCAATGCGTCGAGCTCAGCAATGGTAACGTCCGCCGGAATCCCGGACCCGCTCGTGGCGGCTCACGTGTCTCGTGATCATCCGGTCGTGACGCGCGACTACTCGCTGTTCACGATCGCGATTCACGACATGGTCGAACGCATCGGCTGTTGGCTGGACGACCAGATCGATGGCGCGACCATTTTCGGGCCGTCGCGCTTCGGCAAGTCGAGTGCCGTCGACCACTGGCTGCAGCGCCTGCTATCCGAGCGCCATGGCGGTTTTGTGCCGCTGGTGATCTGGAGTCACACGGATTCCGGCAGCAGCCAGGCCGTCGGCAGCTTTTACGCGCACCTGCTCGATGCGAGCGGCCACCGACTTGCTCAGGCGCGGCGCAGCCCGCTGGAGCGGCAAACCATGCTTGTCGAGCGCTGGATCGAGCTCGCCGCGCAGGGCGGCGGACGCTTCCTGGTGCTGGTGATCGACGAAGCGCAGGGCATGAGCCAGCGCGAGTGGCTATGGCTGGTCGAATTGCACAGCTTGCTTGAGAAGCAACGCATTCGGCTGTGTGTGTTTTCCATCGCGTCGCTGCAGTTCTTCGACGAACCGTTCGGCCTTGCGCTTGCGGGGAGTGCTCACGTCGCAGCGCGCTTCATGTTGGCCGCCGAGCCGTTTCACGGCGTGCGGACGACCGACGAGCTCGCCTACGTGATGCGGGGGTACGACGACGGCAGTGAATGGCCGCCCGGTTCGGGGCGGTCATTCACCGCAGGCTTGGCGCCACGCCCATGGGTCGGCGGGTTCCGAATGGAGCACCAGGCCGCCGCGCTGATGCAGGCGATGCTCGATACGCTGCCGCCGCGCTACGCGGGGCCGATCGACTTCCCGATGAAAACCGTCGCCCAGGCGTGCCGACACGTGCTGCTGCGCATCGCGGGCGGTGCCGACGTCGACGCCGTGACGACGGCGCCCGCGTGGTGCTCGATCGTCCGCGACAGCGGGCACCGAGAACTGATGGCGCTCATCTCCGCCACGGCGATGTTGCGCGGCGCCCACGCGCGCGAGGAGGGCCCTCATGCCTGAGCCCAGCCTGACCTGGCATGCGGGCAGCGTCCTGCCCTACGCATCGCTCTGGCACACGGTCCTGCGTGCCTGTACGCTCAACGCGCTCCATCCGCGCGACCTGCCATCGACGCAAACACCCTCGCCCAGAGCCGTGCACCTCCTGGACAATCACGCCGGCAACCTTGACGTCCACGCATTCGCCGATCAGCTCGGCGAGTCGTCCGCGGCCTTTCGGTGGGCAACACTCGATCCGCTACCATCGCCACTGCGCGCCGCGCTCGTTCAGGCACGGCCGCGCCTATGCCTGGCATGCCTGACGGCGGGATACCATTCCGCGCTGTTTTCCATCGACCTGCTCCGCACATGCCCCCTTCATGGCTCGCCGCTGGTTGATCGGTGCTACTGCGGTGCACCGTTTCATACGACGCTGCGCTCCATTGCCGACTTCGGCACAGCCGGCGCCTGCCGATGCGGTCGGCTGCACTTCTTTACGCGTGAAACGTGTCGCCGGCCGACCTTGGCACCGGAGATGACGCACGCGTTCGATCCTGTGGCGGCCTGGCTGGAAGCCCTGTCGACATTGATTCGGCCGGGGCGGCTCGATGATGCGTTGCTACGGCGAGATCCCGATAGTGTGCGCTGGCTGGTCACCACCGCGCGCACGCTCGGCGTGACCTATCCCCCGTGCCTGCGCCCCGTCGCACCATCAACCCCGGTCGTGCTGGTTCAGCTCGGGACACGCCCGGGTGGTGGCGCCTTGAATCCAGCGCCGCTGCGCCCAGAAGACGGGCGGTTGTCGTACTGGCGAGCCTCGCCGACTACCACGGTATACAGGGCGTTCGCGCGTCACGTTCGCCGGCATCTGGCGCCCGGCGGCAATCGGTGGGTCGCCCGTTTCATTGACTCCGGCGATCCGCTCCTGGTTGGCGAGCAGGTACGCGCATGTGACCGCGCGCGACGGGCGTTTGCCGATATGGTCTGGGCGCACACGATCGAGGTCGAGGTTGAACGACGTCGCTGGCCGGACCGGCCGCCACCGTACGGTGAGGTGGCGTGCTTTACCGCGCATGTGGCCGCAGGCAGCCAGGTACTCGGGGGCCAAGGCTTGACGGCTCCTGTGCGCGCGTGGCTGGAAGGGCATGCGGCGCGCGTCAATCTGGCGACCATCTGGCAGGCTGCCGAAACCCGGGCAACGGCGGCCGCCTGTTCGGGCATCGCCGCGTGGGACACGATCACGGAAGATACGACAAGGTGCGAGCGCGTCTGGCTGGCGCGCGTCCAGCCAGATGGACTGCATTTTGCAGCGCCGGCGACGAAGCATTGGACGCCGATGCGATGCACCGACAAGGCGGCCCGCCAGATGCAATACGCCGCACGTCGACAGGCGCGGCTCGAGGCAATGTGGGCGGCCTGTCGTGGTGCCTGCCTGAGCTGGTCGGACGAAGCCGGCTGGCATGTGATCGACGCGATCGCCCCTGCGGATGACGACGTGCGACGGCGACGCCTGCTGGGCGTGAAGGAAGGTCGGCCATGGTGCTGGCTCTATCGCGCCGAGGATGGGCGGTTCGTCGCGCGCTGGGATCGGGCGCGCCTGCAGGTGCTGGATGGGACGCCGGCGGCGGCCATTGCATCGCTGCGGCGATACGCGCGCGATTACCGGCGGGTCTGTCAGGTCGACCTACCCGTCGCCCGACCAATCCCGTTGGTGGCGCCTGAACATATGGACGCTCGCTTGACGGCGGACTACCGGTATTTCGTGGCGCTCATCCGCTGTCAGAAAGGGTTTTGGCGGGACGCTGCGGTACTGGCGGACGCGGCTCGCTACTACCAGCGCACCCAGGCATCGCGCGGCGAACCGCCCGGCGATTCGCCGTGGGTCGCGTGGGGACGCCAGCGGGGAGGTTGGAATCGCATGGGCCGATAAGATAACCCTTCTTATCTTGACAGCTCAGTTTGACCTCAAAACTGGGCCTCGGGAAACCCGTTGGGGCCGCTCCGGCGCGGTTATCGAACCAGCTGGCCGTCGATAGACACATCTTTAGTTGAAATTTAGACACAACTTTAGTTGTGTAAGCGGTAGCCCGGCTGCGACCGGGCTTTTTCTGGCGCGTCGTCAATGCCGATAATTCGTATTATCGGCATTGCGTTTAATGGTCCAAAACGCCTATAGTGCCATCTACACCTTGCCCGGCAGGCCCAGCCGGCCGCACCTCGCATAGCCCGAGACGACAATGACCAACCAACCCTTCCTGACCTACGACGCGCTACTGACCAGCACCAAGAGAGCCGTGGAGCACTTGATGGATGGGCCGAATGCCTCACCCTCGCTCGCCGTCGGCGCCGTCTTGCTGTTCAAAACGCTCGGCGTCTGTCATGCACCCGACGCGTTGATCCAGCAATGCGAGGACGACGCCGCACATCTCAACCTACTCATCGAGCAGCTGCGCGCCGCGGCGCCCACCAATGGTTGAAGCGCTGCGCGACCTGTCGCTGCGCCGCTTGCCGACCGGCAGTCTTCCGCGTCGAGCCGGGATCAGCTGCGCGGCCTGCCGCCGACGGACAAGCGGCCCGCGTCAAGCCGCAGCCGGCCAGACCGTGACCGTTCGCGCGCGTGAACGCATGACATCTGCGCAATGGAAGCTGGCGTTCGGCCGCGCGCGTCAAGCCATATGACGAACCAAGTTCAGCAGCTGGCGCTACCCGAGCCGCGCACCTACAGCCGGACCGAATTCACGGCGCTGCGCGCTCGCGTCAAAGGCCTGCCGACAGCGACGATCGCGCGCCTGTACTTCGATCGCGAGACGACGCCCTACGTCGACGCGCCGCACGAGCTCGACGCGCTGCTGCGCACGATGCGCGATGACCTGGTGGCGCTTTCGCTGCGCGAGGGCTCCAGCGTCCTGAAGCAGTACCTGCAGGACAGTATCCGCAAGCATGGCGAGCCGCGTCTCTCGCCCGTCTCGCTGCACATGATCGAGCAGGCCGCCGGCGCCTGGGCCGCAGCCAAGCCCGCCGGCGCCCACGAGATCGGGCGGTGGTTTCGGCCGCTCGTCGCCGAGCGCCTGGCCGGGGAGGGCATCCGCACGCTCGCCGAGCTCGTCGCGTTCTGCAACCGCCGCGGCGGCAGCTGGTGGCGCTCCGTGCCGCGTATCGGTCTCACGCGCGCACGCGTGCTCGTCGCCTGGCTTCGCCGGCATGCTGCGTCGATCGGTGCCACTGTCGACCACGACATCGAGGCCGCCAATCCGCTCGCGCCGGCCGCCGAGATCCTGGCGCCCTCGCGCGCGCAGCTGGTGCCGCTCGAGCGCATCGCCATGCCCTCCGCGCTGTCGGGGCAGGGCGGTCTGAACCGCCACGCCGCGTTTTCGTTCGTTCACGCAAACCACGACCTGGACGCGATCACGGCCTACCTCAACCGCTACACCGATTCGCCCAACACGCTGCGGAGCTATCGCCGCGAGCTCGAGCGCCTGCTGCTGTGGTGCGTGGTGGAGCTCGGCACCGCCTTATCCTCGATGCGGGTGGAGGATTGCGAGGCCTACAAGGCGTTTCTGGTGTGCCCATCGGCCGCGTTCTGTGGGCCGCGTGTCGAGCGGGCCTCGCCGCGCTGGCGCCCGTTCAGCGACGTGCCGCTGTCTCTACAGAGCCAGCTCTATGCCGTGCGCACGATTCGGGCCGCGTTCGATTGGCTCGTGAAAGTCCGATACCTGGCCGGCAATCCCTGGGCCGCCGTGCCGGACCCTCGGCCAGTCAAGCGGCTGTCGTTGATGCGCATCGAGCGCGCATTACCGCTCGACTTGTGGACCCGCGTGCGGGCCGAGGTCGCCAGTTGGAGCGAGAGCCCGGCACCGGAGGCCGCACGCTGGCGCGTAGCGCGCGCGCTGCTGCTCCTGATGGGTGACTCAGGCCTGCGCGTGTCAGAAGCCGCCGCGGCGACGCGCGAGCAGCTGCGCTGGTTGCCCGGCGATGGCGAGGTCCCGGCCAGCTGGTGGCTGCAGGTGATCGGCAAAGGGAAAAAGGAACGCTTCGTGGTGCTGTCGGCCGAGTGCGTCGACGCACTGCGTGCGCACTGGACCGACCGCGGCGCCGCGTTCGATGCGGAGCAGGCCGCCGGCGCGCTGCTGGCGCCGCTGGTGTTGCCCCCGACGCCGCGCGCGGCGGCAAAATTCGGCGACGAGCCTGGCCACGCGGCGTCAGCCGGTTACTCCGTGCGTGGCGCAGCCGGGTTGCTGACGTGGCTGCTCGAGCGCCTGCAGGTCACGATGACGGATCTCAGCGAACCGGAGCGTCGCCAACTGGCGCAAACAAGCCCTCACTCCCTGCGACATACGTTCGGCACCCACGCGGTGGCCACCGGCATGAATCTGGACGTGGTGCAGCAGCTGCTCGGTCATGCCTCGCTACAGACGACCTCGGTGTATGTGACAGCGGAGCAGCGCCGGCAGCGCATTGAAGCGGCGAACTTCCATGCCGCGCTGATTAGGCAGAGCTAGGAGAACAGATCGATGACACCTCTCCAGAGGGCGGCGATGATGGCGGCAACAGCCGGGCACATCTACACACCGGCAAAGGGCGCATACCGCCTGCGGGGACGCGGCGAGGTTGATCGTATTCGATGCTTCTCTTCGAGAACCGTCAGGCCGCTCCTGGAAAAGGGATGGATCGTCGCCACTGGCACGGGAGGCTACGTGGCAACCGAAACCGGTAAGGCTGCACTAAAGTAACAAAGGAAAACGTCATGAAGGTTGATCGTCGCTGTTCCCGACGTCACACACATGCATAGCCAAGAGCGAAGACGGTAAGGACTATCGGGTGACGGCGGTGACGAGTAAATTCAGAAAGCGAGGGAACGCATGTTCTCGTTGATACGTGAAGTCCTGCAAGCAGGTTCGTTAGAAGAACGTCTTTACTTTGTGGGGTACAAGGGGGTTTGCCTGTCGCGTCGTCTCCGCAGGCTTCTCGCGGGAAGCGCTTGGCATCGCGCGTGGCTGTCTGGATACATGGGCATGTACGAGGAAGACGGAAAGCCGTTCGGGGTCTGTGATCGGCAGTGGCACCAGTATCGAAGTACGAATACCCCGACTAGTGCTGGAATCAAGGTTCTGCGTGTCGTTCTTCGCCCACACGCCCATTAATCACGACGACCGGCGCCAGCTGGCGCAGAGCAGTCTCCACTCTCTGCGCCACACGTCGGCACCCGAGCGATAGCCACCAGCATGAATCTGGATGCGGCGCAGGAACTGCCTCTGCACGCCTCGCGGCAGACTGCCTCGGAGAGACGGCAGC
>NZ_CP009319.1 GCF_000959725.1 Burkholderia gladioli | reverse complement strand
GTTCCTGGCACAGGTCGCCGACCTTGGTCTCTGGCTGACCCATTGCCGCCATCGCCAGCCGCAGCTTGGCGGCGGTCATCTTGAACGGCCGGCCGCCTTTCCGCCCGCGCGCGCGGGCCGAGGCTAGGCCGGCAATCGTGCGCTCCGCGATCAACTCGCGCTCGAACTCGGCCAGGGCGGCGAAGATGCCAAAGACCAGCTTGCCGGCGGCGGTCGTGGTGTCGATGGCCGCGCCGTGCCCGGTTAATACCTTCAAGCCGATGCCGCGCCCAGTCAGGTCGTGCACGGTGTTGATGAGATGTCGCAGGTCGCGTCCGAGCCGATCCAGTTTCCACACGACCAGTGTGTCGCCAGTTCGCAACGCCTTCAGGCAGCTCGTCAAGCCGGGCCGATCCTCGCGCATGCCGGATGCCTGGTCCTCGTAAAGATGTACTGGATCGACCCCGGCGGCAATCAGCGCGTCGCGCTGCAAATCGGTAGCCTGGGAGCCGTCCGCCTTCGATACCCGCATGTAGCCTATCAGCATGTCGTACCTGTCACATATACGTTCGATTATGTGACAGTGTGCGCCGGAAAGCTCAGGCCGTCAAAAGTTGTCACTTAACCCGTCATTCTGTCTAAGACATGCAAAGGGTCCATCAGGCTCGTAATGTGACAGAAATTCCGGCGGGATGCCTTCCTTCACGAAGGTGGCTCGCAACCGTTCCAGGGAAGCTGGGTCGCGCCGACCATAGGAAGCCAACGCGAACAGCGAGCGTGCCGTCTCGGGGTTGTGCCGCGCTTCAATGATGGCTTCATCGATGGCCTGGACTGCACGTTGCCAGTGATTGACGGGTTCGGGCTTCGGCGCTTTCGCCGGCAGGCCACTGGTGAACTCGGTTTGGGGCTCGGACCAGAATAGCTTTGCATGCTCGCCAGGCGGGCTTATATCCCTCACCTCGATCAAGCTGATTGCCGTTGCCGCAGCCTCCAGCATCTGCAACCCTACTGCTAGGTTCAGGGTTTCATACGGTCGCCACAGACTTTGCCCAGCACGCAGCGGATACCCACAGCGTTCCCAGATCAGGCGGAGATACCCCGCGTAGGTTCCGCACGCCGAAAGCGGGGTGTTCAGCTCATCAAGCAGCGTGCGTAGCAGCCGAAACCACAATCCGGCGTGGATGCGTCGGCGCGGCAGCTCAACATGGCCGGTCGTCAGTGCCTGCCAGGTACGCCGGTCCATCGTCGCAATCGCGTCGCTGGCCGTGCGTGGGTCGGCGTCGGCGTTTTCCCAGCCGAGAAACCGCCCAGGCACGCCCCAATACGATTCCAGCCAGCACCCATGCAGCGGGCAGCTCAGCATCAGGGGCAGCTTCCACGCAAGCAATACGGCTTGGTTTGCCGGATTGTTCAGGCAGAGTGGACAGGCGCGATGTAATGGCTGGCTGGGCAGCCAGGCGCGCCAGCTCGTGATAGATCGCGTCCTACGGCGGAGTTTCGGCAGCAACACCGAGAGCTGGAACGTATAGGTTTCTAAAGCGTCAGGAATCTGATCATCAAGGCTGTCCAGTAACCAAGGCACCCAGCCGGCGAAACTCATGCAACGCAGCCGATCCAGCTCGATGCCGCTCCGCCGGGAGAGCATTGTCAGCAGCGACTGTGGTGGCGCGGTATCCATGTCATCAGCCTGGCCGTGACCAAGATCGTGCTCCAGCAGCTCGGACACTTCCATGTGATAGCAAAGGGCCACGCGGTTGAGCCACGAAGACAAGGCTTCGCCTTCTCTGGGAGCCGGATGCAGCGGCCAGCGCGGCGCTGGCTTCACATCAGTTCCCGCTCGAACTGTCGTCGCCGCTCGCTTGGGCCGGTGTAGTCGGCCATGCTGAGCGTGCGGTGGTTGATTGCTTCCTCACCGCTTTCCACGGCAGCGACAGCCGCCGCCATCAACAGGTGCGCCAGTTCGCCGATGGTGCCCTCGCAGCGTGTGAGCAGGTAGCGAGCCATGTCTAGCGTGGCAATCGACGAGGGGCGGCGCAGCGGGAGCGAAGCCGTGAAGCTGGCCAGCAGCGAGCAGCAATCATCGTTGGCCTCCCACACCGGCAGCATCATCGGCTCGAACCGATTTTCCAATTGGTCATCCGAGCGGATGGCCAGGTAGGCGTCGCGCGTGCCGACTCCGACCAGGGGGATGCGTAGCTCGTTGCCGAGGAAGCGCAGTAGATTGAGGAATTCCCGGCGGTTGACGCTGTTACCGGCCAAGACGTTGTGTAGTTCGTCGATCACCAACATACGCACACCGACCTTACGTAACAAGGCCAATGCCAATTGCTCCATTTCCGGCAACCGTGGGCGTGGGCGCAAGGGCGCGCCCATCGCAGCGAGCAGCGCGACGTAGAAGCGGATCACCGACGGCTCGGATGGCATCTGCACGACCAGCACCGGGATGTGCTCCTGGTCGGCGTCGGCACTGGCCGGATGCGTGCGCCGGAATTTCTCGACGATCATCGACTTGCCGTTGTTGGTCGGGCCAACCAGCAGCAGGTTGGGCATGCGTTGTTTGTTCGGCCACGCATACAAGGTTTCCAGCCGGTTCAGAGCCTCGACCGCACGGGGATAGCCGATCCAGCGGTCGGCGCGAAGGCGTTGGATGCGCTCGTCCGCCGGCAGCCGGGCCAATCCCTGCGCCGCCTGTAAGAGGTGCGACAGGTCGATGATGGGATATTCGTCCACGGCTACCACTCCTCAATCTGGTCGAAAGGTTTTGCCGGAGGCTGCTTGTCTGCCTGCGGGTCGGAAACATCAGTTTCCGGCGGCGTCGGCTTGTTCGGCGGAACCGACGCCTTGAGATGCTGGCGTCGATCCGTGTCGCGCCGCGCCTTGCGCGTGGCCTTCTGCGCGGCAGTCACGATCTCGCGCATCTGGCCGATCATGCGGAACAGCGCCGATTCATCCACTTGCTCGCGCCCTTGCTGACGCAATTTCGCCAGAGCTTGTCGTTGTTCCCACAGCGTGACCGCCGGGTGCGACAAGGTGCGGTAGGGGATTTCCAGGTAGTGCTGCCCTTCCGGTTCCAACACCCAGATACGGCTGATGTCGCGCGGGTCGCGCCGGATCAGGAACGCAGGCAGGCGGTCGCGCCGAGCTATCCACGGCTTGAGCGCATCGGCGTAGTAGTGGATGTGGTCGATGACGAAGCCGGTGCGGGTCAGCGTACGACGGAGGATGGGCAGGAAATCAACCAGGAACGCCGTGGCGCGGGTGACGACGGCCGGCACGCCGACACGCGCCACGGCCTCGGCCCACCGCGCCGCCGGTGGTTGAAGCAGGCCGTTGTGCACCGAACCGTGGTAGGTGCCTACCGCCAATGTGAGCCAGCGCTCCAGCTCGCGCAGCGTCAGGGCAGCCTTGTTTTCGGAATCGTAGTCGCCGCGCTGGTCCGGGTTGGAGAAGGTTGTTCCCGGTAGATCGTCGTGGATCATCTGCATCGCCGTGCCGATGATCCGTTCCACGATGCCGCCATAGTGCGGCTGTCCCAGCGGACGATAGTCCAGCCGGATGCCATGCTGCTCGCAACCCCGGCGCAGGGCCTCGCTCTTGAACTCGGCCGCGTTGTCCAGGTAGAGCAGCAAGGGCTTGCCGCTCATCGGCCAATCCATTTCCACCTTCAGCCCTTCCAGCCAAGGACGCTTGTCGCAGGCGACATGCACGAGGCACAGGCCAACCGAAACGGCAGACGGTGCTTCCAGCGTGACGACCATGCCGAGCACGCAGCGGGTGAACACGTCGATGGCGAGGGTCAGGTACGGGCGGCCAATCGGTTGCCGATCGCGCTCATCGACCACGATCAGGTCGATGACCGTATGGTCGATCTGTACCTGCTCCAGCGGCGCGGTCACGGCAGGAGGCTCGCCGCCAACACCTTGTAGGTCACGAGCGGCATCCTGGCCTTCCCGCCGGCGAATGACCTTGCGCGGGTCAAGGCTAGCGATCCGTAAGGCCACGGTATTGCGCGCCGGCACTCGCAGTTTTTGAGCCTTGCACACCTGAGTGACTTCGCGGTGAAAGGCCGCCAGGCTGCGCTTCTGCTTGGTCAGGAACCGCCTTTGCAGTAGCTCGCGGATGATGCGCTCGACCGGTTCCGGCAAGCGCCCCTTGCCTTTCCCGCCACCGGACTGGCCGGGCACCAGATCCGTCACGAGGCCGCTGCCTTGCCGGGCACGCCGGATCAGAACGTACACCTGCCGCCGAGATAAGCCCAGCGCCTGAGCCGCCGTATCGGCCGCTTCGTGCCCGACCGTCTCCGACTGCGCCAACGGGCCGATGATCTCCGCACGACGGCGCGCACGCTCCCAAGCCTCATCAGGCAGAGTGGCCACGCCTTGCTCGGGAATCCGTGGGGTGTCGGTCGCCATGCTCACCTCGCTTTGGTGCACACGAGTATTGAGCATAGTCGAGATTGGTGCAGATCACTTCTGATATTGGACTGTCAGGAGCTGGCCGCACAACAGCCGCCACACCTAATTAACTGGTGCATTCGTCTTCTGAAAATGACAAGGGAGGTTGTCGCAAAACTTAGGACTTTTGCGACAACGGCGGCTATCGGTTGAGCCGCCGCACGCGGCACGCCTCGGTGTCACGACCGGCAAACCACCGTTTGACGAACACTCGCATTTCGCCGACACCGCCTGAAGCCGCGCCATGACTAACATGACGGCCGCACCAGCCGCGTCGGCAAAATACAAGACTCGCACGTGATAATGACGTGCGTATATGCTTAGTCAGGTCACTGGTTGCATGAAGCGTGAGGCGGGTTAGCGAAATGGTCTCTCCACAGCGTTGGGTCATAGGGATACAGGATTCCCCTGATGGGAGTGGCGACGGCATTTTGCAGTTTCCCGACGAGCTATGGGACGAATTGGTAGCCCAAGGATGGGAAGTCGGGGACGTGCTCGAAATCGACGTGGGCCACGAACCCGGCTCTGCCGTGATTCGGAATCGCTACGCGGAGTGTCGCTCATAACACACCCCATGCGGCCGACCCCGGTCCACGAACATCGATCGTGATCCCTATTGGGATCATCGAAGGAACCCGCTTAGCTCATGCATGAGCCCCCTCGGCTCACACCCAGCGCTAACGGTTGAGCCGTCGCACGAGACACGCATCAGTGTATCGATGCGGGCAGGTGTCAGCGCGCGAACAATCGTGATCGTGCTGCTTGATGGTGGTCGAGCTGCCGACGCCTGAGACCATGAAGGTCTGCCGGTAGACGGTCACGCGGACAGCTGTGGCCGGACAGTCGAAGGGGCGTTGCTGGATCATGTAAACCTCGCTCATGGCAAAACCACAGCGTGGCGTCACGACTAACCGACCGCACGCCCCCGACAGAAAAACAACAGATCGAGCGGCGCTGGAATTTCCGTAGACGCATATAGCATGAACCCGCAATCCGGTAACACATCAACTCAATTTCAAATAAAAACAAAGGCTTCGCGCTATTTTCATTTTGCGGATTCGCATTATACAAAATACGCCTTTAAAATCATTTACTTGCGAAAAAGTATCACTTGTTATTACCGCTGCTTGAAGTCTAAAATCGGACAGGCAACGAATCCGTTTCGTATTGGATCTGGAATACAAAAATGCAGACTGATTTTGAAAACCTGTCAGCGTCCGCCCTGCTGTGGATGAAGCGACGTTGGATGCTCGGATTTGCAGCGTGCCTGATGCCCGCAGCTCTCTTTCACCCTTTCAACTGGATCTGGCCGGCATGTGCTGTCGTGTGCCTGATCATCGCGCTACGCGCGCATGAGCGCCTTGTCGCGATTAGAGGCAAGCCGTGTAGATGGCGTGACGTGTTCGATTTAGAGGATCCCCTCACTGCATGGCTCAACAAACGAACTTCCAGCACCCGGGAGGGCAAGTGATGGACATGAAGCAAACTGCAAAATCCGCCGGGATTGAAATCGCGAAACGCCTCTTCCTCCCAACCTACGCGTTCCGAAAGAACGTGCAGTCGTTCAAGGCAGCAAAACAGCAGCACGACGAAAACATCGTCTACATCAAAGAGCTGTATGCACGCGCGAGACAAAAGGCTCGTGCCGAACAGCAGGGCGAAGGCAGTGTCGCCAGCGAGCAGGGGTTCGAAGAGATGATGCGCAACCGACCGGTCGGCGCGCCAAGCAACGCAGAACTGCAGCGGCGGTTTCGTTTTCAGAAACGTCTAGCCATTGGGACGGGCACGGCGTTCCTCTTAATGGCCGCCTATGCCCTTTCACACGGCAACGTGCTCGGCATCTTCACGCTTGTGGCCGGGCTGCCGGTGATGTTCATGGCAAGCCTGTCCGCACAATTCCGCCTGTGGCAACTGCGAAACCAGCGACTGTCCCGAGCCGAGCACGGTGGCTTGAGCGACTTCATGCGCGAACCTGGTTGGTTTGTCAGCGTGCTCGATTGGGAGTTCGGGAAACAGCAGAATGGGGAGCGGGCATGAAACGCAGAACAGTTCTTTTACTTGCCGCGCTCCTGAACGGTTTCATCGCGATGCCGGCATTCGCTGACGGCACGACGCTCGGAGAAGTCAGCCAAGCAGCAAATCGCTCGGGTGATTACAGCCGTCAGGCCCTCGTGAGCGTCTTCGGCAACGTCGTGAACAACCCGTTGGCCACGGGCGGGGCCGGAGGCGGCGATACGATCCTCGCCAGCATCTTTCAGGTGACGAACGGCGGGCTACTTGTCGTGGGTGCCTTCTTCGCCTGTTATGTGTGGTTCAAGAAGCTGTCGCAAGCGGCGCATTCCGGCGTGGTATACGGAGAGAACAAGGGCACCCTGTGGGGGCCGGTCCGGCTCGTGTGGGGTCTTGCCTCACTGGTGCCGACGGCGAATGGCTGGGGGTTAGCGCAGTTGCTGATGCTGTGGGCGGCTTCGGTCATGGGTGTTGGGCTGGCCAACATGGGAACCGACGCAGCAATCCAATCCTTCTCCGACGGGAAGGGCATGGTTCTGCAGCCGGCGATGCCCAGCACGATACAGCTCGCGCGAGATCTGTATCAGGCAAACCTGTGCATGCACGCTTACAACGCGAGCCTAGCTATGGTCGGTGCAAATGGGGGCTTTCCGCCGGACCAGAAGGAATACGTGCAGATCGCGTCCGGCCCGCAAGGCCTCGTATTACGCAACACCATCGGTACGAAATACTGCGGCGGCGCTGACATCGATGCGTCAAAGCTCACCACGCAAGACCAATCCACCAGCTGGTTCAGCGGCGGCACCATCGATACGACGGCGCTGTACCAAGCGCACCTGCACGCCCTCAGCGCCATGGAATCCGCGCTGTCGCCGCCGGCGCAGGCATTCGTCAACGCCGTTATCGATCAGCAAACGAACGCCAGTGCCGTGATCCCGGATGCCGAGGTTGCGATCCAGTCGGCCGCGCAACAATATGAGGCTACGATACAGAGTCAGGCCGCGACGACCGCTGGCAACATTGGCAGCCTGGCCGGCCAGTTGAGCACGTCGATCAAGGAAGGCGGGTGGTGGACGCTGGGCGCGTGGTATCAGACGTTCGCGCAGGCCAATAGCAAGCTCTCCGATGCGGTTTCGGCCGTCGCGCACGTGTACAAAGAGCAGGTGAGTGCGAACAAGGGCGTTTCCACTCTGCGCGATCAGGTAGACAAAGCCTTCCAGCTCCAAGAGGCCGGCTCAACGACATCCCAGCCGTTGGGCAACGCCGGAAATGCCAGCGAAAAAGATGGCGGGAAAGTCCTTAGCCAAGTCTTCTCAGGCTTTGGGCAGAAGATCGTCTACTGGATGACCAGCAGCGGAGACGCGGAGCGCGGCACTGTGAACCCACTCATCAGGATGAAAAATCTAGGTGACTATGTATTGGGAGGCGTCGACGCTGCTTTCGGCACGTGGGTAGGTCTGAACGTCGTTGTCGCAGGTGCGGATGCCAGTATTTGGGGGAAGCTCGCAGACGTCGCAGCCGGTCTCGGTGCAGCAGCCGAAGCGGCACTACACGCAACGGAACCGATGTTGTTCACGCTGATGATCCCTCTTCTGCTCGTTGGCGCTGGTCTGTCTCTGTACCTGCCGATGATCCCCTTCATCACCTGGTTCGGGGCGATCATCAATTGGCTCGTGATCGTCGGCGAAGCTATTGTCGCCGCGCCCCTGTGGGCGATGACGCACCTGGGCGGTGAGGGCGACGGTATGGGTCAACGCACAACGCACGGGTACATCTTCCTGCTAAACGTGATGGTGCGCCCGATTCTGATGGTGATCGGCTTCTTCTTCGGCGGAGCCGCCCTGATCACCGGGGGTACCGTGCTCAACAAGTTCTACGGAATCGCGGTTGCAAATGCTCAGTTCGATTCGCTCACTGGTGTTGTGAGCATCATTGGGTATCTCGCGATCTATTTCATGCTCGGCACGAACCTGATTCATACGTGCTTTAGCCTCATCTTCGTCGTACCCGATCAGGTGATCAATTGGGCCGGCGGTGTAGCGACCGCGACGCTCGGCCGCGAAACGACTGGTGAAGTGCGCAACGCGCTCGCGGTGTTTACAGGCAAGCTTGAGCGAGTCATGCCCGGCGCCCCCAAGCGCAACCCTGATAAAGGCGGAAGCCGTCCAGGTCAAACCGATGGAATGCACTCGTGAGGAAATAAGTCATGCTTAATTTATCAATCGTGTTGGTTCCGGTCGTGCTAGCTCTCGCGTCGATCGCCGGCCTCGTCTTCAGTGGATTTGGCCTGTTCATCGGTGTAGGCGTGCGCGACGGAATGCCCTGGATCGTAACGTCCGTCGCCGGCCTGGTCGTAGCCATTGTCTGGATCCGGGTATTCGCAAGCCATCTGACCGCGAAACTGCAGCGACAGGTACAACGCGTCGCCCCTCCGGGTTTTCATCCGGCCGTCGAGGCCAGCGCCCCGACCGAAGGTCAGTACGTCGGAATCTCGACGGAGACGGGGAGTGTGGTAGTCGTTGACAAAAAGAAGCGCATCGCCAAGCAACTGCCGATCGACAAGGTGTCGCGGTGGGAGTTCGAAGATGCCGAACGGGGAAGCACGTACCTCGTGCTATGGTTCAACGATCATGCGTTGCCATCGACACGGGTGCTTGTACCACGTCGAAGTGTCGATGACACGGCATCGCGGTTGCGAATGGCATTGGGGTTCTAGCAAAACAAGACCGGGCCCGATGGCCCGTTTTTTCTATGCGAGCGTGGTGCGGATCTCGTGCAACGCTAGGATTTCATGCTCGGCCACACCTCGCCGGCGCAGCTCGAGCGCTGCCGCCGATCGCAGCGCCTGGTGCTCGAGCTGCTGCTGCTTGAGCACCAGGCCCAGCAGGATCACCTCGCCCTCGGCCTCGATGGCCCGGAGCTGCGCCGGGCTCTCGAACGCCCAGCGATCGAGGATCTGCCAGCCGCGGCGATGAAACGATGGCGAACGGCAAACACTGGTCAGCGTGGAAGGCGTCAGCACGGCGGCCGCGATCGACAGCGGCCGAGTAGGCTCAGCGTGCATCGGACCCTCCCATCGATCGCAGGTAGGTAATCAACCGCGTATTGCTGCCGATCGACGTCGACCGAAAGCCGCCACTCTTCTGCAGCTCGTCGATATGCTCGGGCGAAAAACCCATGTCGACCAGGGTCGCGTCATCGCCCTTCGCAAGCGCTTTGTTGGCCGCACGCATGAGGGCGTTCGCCGACTGAAGGCGTGCGATTTCGAACCGGATTGCATCCGGGCTGATAGGATATTCAGTTGCCATGCCATCACCTCTAGTCCAGGTGGTGTTGTGGAAGTCCCGTCCGCGTGTTCCAGCACACGGGCGGGGCGCCTGATCCGAATCAGGTAGACGGTGGGGCCTCCTGATCCGACTGCTGCTCGCCGAGCTCGGCGAGAATATCGGGCTGCAGCTCGAGCTGGCCAACGTAGACCAGCGGCGTACCGCAGCGCGTGTAATCGTCATTCATTGCCGTTCTTGATCCGTGCCAGCAACTCGGCTCGCTGCTTGGCAAAGCTAGCTTCTGCTTCTTCGTTGGATACCCATTTGGTATTCGGATCGTCCGCCTCTTCAAGGCCCTTGCTAACCTCTTCCCGATACCACTGGTCATAGGCTGCTGCGTCGGCAAGCAATTGCAACGTAGGCTCGTGTCGAACCGTGACCCGCTCCAGGATCAGGCAATACGCCTGCAGGGGCGACAGCCCTTGCTTGGCCAGAATGGCGGCCGCCTCGTCATGGAGGACAGCAATTCGTGCGCTGGCTTCGTCGTCGGTCACGATCAATACCCCGCCTCTCTCTGATGCCGGAAAGCAAGCACGTAGACGGCATCATCTGCCGGTTCGTACCGATACAAGGCGACATAGCCAGAGTCGCCGAACGGAATGGCCAGCTCGCGCCACGCCGGATTTTCAGGAAAAGGGCGGCCAACGGCCGGCGTCGTTTCCAGCAATAGAAATCGCTGCTCGATGGCCTGCGCCGCCCGCCGAACGGCTGTCTCGCTTTTGTCGGCAAGAAAGCGCCGGCAGCGCTCCAATCCTTGACCGGCGCGAGGCGTGATAATTACGTGTGGCACTCAGGCAGCCCCGTTTCATCGTCCGTGCCCCACGTTTTCAGCCAGGTGCGAACCTCTTCCCCGGTCAGATGCAGGCCGGTTTCCTGATAGTGAGCCCAGGAGGCCGCAGCCTCCTGCTTGAAGCTTTCGCGCGCTTCTTCGCGCTCGACATACTGCCTGATTGCCTCGCACATAATCCAGTGCGGCGACCGATCACGCGTGCTGGCAAGGTGCTGTACGCGCCCCTTCAGCTCGTCGTCGATCTTGAGTGACGTTGCCATACGTCAGCCCTCCGTTATCAATGGGTAATACCTAGCGATACTATAGTCCTGTGCCCCCTCGTTGTCCACGCGGGAGCAATTACGACATCCGGCGGGGCGAGCGTTTCGGCGTGCCGTCGGCCGGCCGCCCGATCTGGCCAGCAGCTTGACCGCGCTGCGCAGCCAGACGGCCGGTCTCCTGACGTATGACGGTCTGCAGCTCCGGGTTGGTGATCACGAAACCATACCGGGCCGCCAGACGGGCGCAGCGGGCCTTGTAGGCCTCGCTGCCGGTCACCTGGAAGGCTCCCCATTTCTCGGCGCTGAGCTGCAGGGCGGCCAGAATGGCGGCCTCGTCGTCGGCGTCGTGCACGTCGATGCGATCGCCACGGTCGACGAACGCCGGCGAAACCCGGCCGGCTAGGTGGTAGGCCACGCGATCGCCGTGGATCTCGGCCTCGAAGTCGCGCAGGTCCTTGCGGCGTCGAGTCTCGACCGGATCGACTCGTATATCGCCGACAATCCGCGCCGGGATCTCGTCCGCGTGGTCGCGGTAGCGCCACTGGTCGGCCGCCTCGGGCGACAGCTCGCTCCTGAGCCAGTCCTCGTAGCTCGGAAACGGCCGGAAACGCTCCTGGAAGCGCCGGCGCTCGTCGCGCTGCCGGTCCTGCATCCGAAGCCGCATGGCGGCCTGATCGGCCGCCATGACGCTGCGAAGGACGTTCAGCTCCTTGCCCTTGCCGCGCCACTTCCCAGCCATGATATCGGTCCGCTCGACATGCTGTCGTTCAGACACGCCCTCCCGCTCGAGCTCGTGTTTCTCGCGCAAGCGGATCTGTGTGGCGTTCTTGGCTTGGTAGTGTGCGCGGCGGGCCGCAATGTACTCGGCCCAGCGCGGTGCGGTGGCCTTGATCGGCTTGGCCGGAAGAGTGGGCAAGGCATCCGCCGGCGCGGCCGGCTGGAACTCGCCCAAGCGCTTTTGCAGGGCGGCCAGCGTCGCACCACGGTCGGCACTCGACGCCTTCACAGGCACGTCACCGATCCAGATGATCGCGCCGCTGCCCTTGCGCTCATACCGGAAGCCCTGCGCCTGCAGGCCGGCGTGCAGCTCGGCCCAGTTCGCGGCCGCGCGAATTATCGGTGCCGCGGCCTCGATGGCGATGCGCTCGGCGGACTGCTCGCCCGTGCGCACCTCCATGTCGCGGCGCTTCTGAGATGGTGCTTTGTGGCCGTCGGAAGCTCCCCGAATAGCCTCACCGTTCGCGTCGACCTGGTAGCGGGCATTGCGCTCGCTCGCCCATCCCTGGATGGCTTCGATTTTGGCGATCGCGCGATGGCCGGCTTCCTTGTCGAAACCCTTGTTTGGCTTGATGACCTTAAGCGTATCCGGATGCACCCGATTCACCGCGATGTGCAGGTGCATGTTGTCGGTGTCCTGGTGCAACGCATACAGCGCCTGGTGCTCGGCAAGGCCAAGCTCGGCGAGCAGGATCTCGACCGCTTGTTCCACTTGTGCCGGCGTCGGATACTCGCCTTCACGCCAGCTCAGGATGTAGTGGTTGATCGGATTCGCGCTGCGCGGGGCATCCATCGCCAACGCGATCATCTCGCTTTGCTGGCCGGCGTGATCGGCGCAGAGGAACCCGCGTGCGCCGGTGTAAGCGACCTTTTCGTGCGGGTTGGTTTTGGCTGGGTCGCGGATGTAGTCGGTCAGGTCGCGAACGTGCTTCGCCTTCGACTTCACGCGGTCCGCCGGCACCTTCTTGAAGATCATGTCTCGCTCAGCTTCTTGATCTGCCCGGTGACCTCCACGAGGGCCTGCGCAGTCTCGCGGCTGTACACGCCGTCCGTCGTGTTGTGAATGTGCTTCAGCAAGCCGCCAATGCGGCGCAGCTCGCGCACCATCACCATGTCGGTGTTGGCGACGATAGGCCGCCCGAAGTAGCGGCGGCGCACGAGCTCCGAAACACTCACGCCGGCGAGCTCGGCGTCGTCACGCAAACGTGCCTTCTCGTCCGGCGTCAGCCGCACGGCGATTTTCTCGGTCAGCGCCTCCGCGCCTTTCACTGCGAACGGCATAGCCGGTCCTCCCAATAGGCGCTAAGCGCCGGTCAACGGGTCCAGGGCAGCGCCCTGGCAGGATGAGCCGGCCTGTGAGAAGCGAAGCGCCGAACGGGCTGGCGTTCCTTGGCTGCACGGGAACGAAGTTCCATGTGTCAGACAAGGGCCATCCTGTTACACTCAACCGCAGTGCAGATGGTATAGCACGTTGCCGTTTTAAGCGATACCATTCCGAAAGCTTGAAACATAAGACGAAATCGTATTTCGCCGACACTTTGCCGGCACTCGAAAGGCCAACCGCAATGACAAACGAAAAACGGTTCACGGTCGGTCAGGTCAAAGCGATGCTTGCCGAGATCGATGCCGAGTTTCCACCGCTCTCGTGCGAGCAAATCGAGGCCAGCAAGGCCAGTGAAAAACGCAGGGCGGCGGACAGAAAAAAGCGGGAAGGCGTGGCGATTCTGCGCGCCGAAGTGGAAACCTTGAAAGCACGTGGAATGTCGATCCAACAGATAGCCGATGTGCTGCGCGGTGAACGCCTCGATGAAGCAACGCCGACGCTTCGAAAGCACCTTCTGGAAACACGCCGATGAGCATGATGGATCGGGCCGGCAGCGTCCCAGCCGGCGCTTTGACTGACGATCAGCTAAGCGATTTTGAGCTTGCTGAAGACCTAATCGACACGATGTTCAGCATCGTGTCAAACCGCATCCGAAAAGGACGCGCGGAGCGCGAGCCGAATGCAGCATCCGTGCAAGAGCTGGAGAAAGTTTTACGACAGTGCGATGACGATCGCCGGCTGCTGCGGTGGCACCGACAGGATCATGCCGCGATGAGGGCGATTATCGATCAATATACTGTCTCAGTCCGACATGGATTGGCGATGCATTGAGCATTAAGAACTGCCGTTATTCAAACCGATTAACGGACGACATAACGTTGCCTGTGCAGGCAACCATGCGGTAGATTTGCGGCGGGCCCATTCCGCTGATGATTTGAAAAACGATTTCATGAAAAAATCCGCTCTCTCCTCGCTTGCACTCGCCGTTCTTCTCACCGCCTGCGGTTCTTCCAAGGACGCAAACAACAGTAACTTCGAAAAGGCGATCAACACCCATCTGGCGAAAACCTGCGTTTCGATCAAGCCAGGCGGCTTCATGGTCGGTAATACCTATCCAATCGCCGTTGCCCTTGAGTCACCGAATAACTATCGCAGTCAGCAGCAAACCGACAAGCTGAACGCCGACAATACCCGCCCCCTCGAAGTGCTCGTGAAGGCCGGTCTATTGAGCGTCAAGGATGGCACCACGAAGCCTTCGTGGACCTTTGTTGCTACCCCCAAAGAAGTGCCGGCGAAGCTCTACGACCTGACGGCTGACGGCAAAAAGGCGTTGGCGAACCCCGACGGCAAAGGTACGGATCTGTGCGCCGGCCGCTACAAGGTAGATGAGGTCGTCCGGTTCACGCAACCGTCGAATGCGCTGGGCTCCACCATGTCGGAGGTGTCATACACGTTCAGCACCGTGGATGTGCCGGCCTGGGCCAAGTCTGACGAGGTACGGCAGGTGTATACGGGACTCGCCTCTCAGCTCGCTGACCACCAAAAGGGACGCACGATGCTCGTGCTCGCGAGCGACGGCTGGATCGAAGCGAGCGACTTCGGCAAATAACGTGGCGACCTGATAGATCCGACAGGGGATTTGCATATGGGTTTTGCATTTATCCGCGAGGGGGACACGACCTCGCACGGCGGCAAGGTCCTGACCTGCACGCCTACCAACAAGGTCGACGGTCGACCGCTTGCCCTCCTCGGTGACATGGTGTCCTGCCCGAAGTGCGGCGGGGTCTACCCCATCGTCGACGTCAAGAACCTAGGCATGACGTTCGACGGTCGCCCGGTCGCGTCGGAGGGAGATAAGACCGCCTGCGGCGCAACCCTCATCGCTTCGCAAAGCACGGCCACAGCGTCGCCAACGTCGGGCGCGGGCGCTCCAGTCGGCGCCGGGAAAAGCGTACTTGCGCAGACGGCCGCGCAGGGCGACGGGGCCTATCGTGGGCGCTTCCAGCTCGTCGACGATGCGTCACGCACCCCTCTATCGAATCACCCCTACACCGTCACGTCGGCCGACGGGCAAACGATCCAGGGCACAACGGATGCCAACGGCCATACGGGCTGGCTAAGCAGCCATCAGGCGGCGTCGCTCACCTTCGAACAATCTGGCCCGGCGAGCAACGCATGACCACTTCGGCATCCGGCAACATGGGGGCCGGCAGCGGGCGAACAACGCAAGTCGGGCTGACCAAGGGCAACCTATCCCCGGAAGACCTCGCAGTGCTCTGCGACGCTCTATGTCGCTGCAAAGCGATCGGCGTCTACAGTCGCGATGCGAAGATCCTCCGTCAGTCGTGCGTCGCGCAGCGACTGCGAGCAAAGAACCTCGCTTCGAAAGCGGTGACCGGCCAAACGACACCGTACCTGCCAGAAGTTTCGTACGACATGCGGGATGAGCCACCGACCCCGATCATGCGCGCATCGGACCCGTCAACCCCGCATCCGTGGCTGCCAGCGTGGATTCAAAAATACTGGCCGGGCGGCATGGACGCGTATAAAACCGAGGACAAAACGTGGTTCCGCCGGCCCGACGTTGTCATCGTGAACGACCCGTCCCAACCGCCTGTGCAGTCGAACATCAAGAAGGTGGTAGAAATGAAATTCCCACCCGACGAATTTTCGAAGACGCAGGAAGCCGCGTACATGGACATCGCTGGCGACGAATCGAAGTACGCCGGCATCACCCCGGATGATTGCGGCTGCGGTGACGCCGACGAGCAATCTCAGCGATCGTCTGCAAAGCAGACTCAAACGGACCTTGAGAGCATCCTCGGTGGCGGCTCCAATGCGCGCTCGGGCAGCCTGTTTCCGCCGCTCATACCACCGTCGCTCCCTCCATCTCCGATTCCCTGGTAAGCATCATGCCAATGACGAAGGACGAATTGATCGCGTGGGCCAACGACCCGAATCGAGCCGGCACGCTTCCGTTCGGCGCGTTCGAGCCGAAGCACCAGCGCGCGATCGTAGGTGCGGCCCTCGCCGTGCGTGCTGTTATCTACTTCAAGGGCGGGTACACGCCGGCCAAACGCAAGGCGCTCGTCGCCTGCTACCAGCGATACGACGATGCGCTGCAGACTTACCAGCGCGTCGCCGAGACGGCCGCCGGACGCGCCCCGTCCAAAGGCTCGCCGCTCAGATGGCTGTACCAGGACGGAAAGCAACCGGTCGAACTGAGAAAGGGGCCATCGTTCGCCTCCTTGGCGATGAGCATCCCGGCTGATGCTCCGTTCGTACTGGCCCTCTCCAATGCGGAGGACAAACAAGGGGCCAGCACGATGGAATTCTCGACCTTCTGCCTTGAGGACTGGCAGGCGTCGATGAATCGCGGCCTCGACGTCGCGACGTTCTCTGTACCGCAGGCCTTCCTGACGCTCTGCCCGGACGTGTTTCAGCCGCTCTTCGCGCAAGCCGTCGACGAGCTCGACGCCGTGTATGGTCACGCTGGATATGCCGCAAACCTGTCGCTGTTGCAGCGCGGCCCGAACGAAGCGTCAGAGTATTTTTGGGCGCGAAAATTTGGGCCAGGGCTGGACGTCGGTGACCCGATGCGTCGGAATCTCCGCCGGCTCACCGACCGCATCAAGACGGTGGACTGGCTAACGGCGATCAATGCCGACCTGGTGCGGGAGTTGGGGGGAGTAGACAAACTGAGCCTGCCGCCGGACTGGTTCCGCAAGCAGCCCTACGACCACGGCGGCCTGATCATTCAGGCCGGTGTCGCGCCGCAAACCGGTATTGCTGGCGAGCAAGGCCATCCCCCTGCCCCCCCGCCCGCATACGTGCTGCTGAACAACGCTTTGCGCCCGATCATTGTCGATGCGCTCGGCACCCTGCAGACAGGAACGGCGACAAGCACCGCGCCGCTGTTGAACACGCAGGTCGCGACCGAAACGTGGCTTCACCGGCTCGACGTCGAACCGGATCGCATCAACGCCTACTGGGTCGAACTGCACAAGACACCGAAACTCCCATCGGCGGGGGACGTAAATCAAGCAAATAACAGGACATCATGAGCGAACTGATTTGCCCACACTGCCACAACCGCGTCCCGAACGGCGCTCGCGTATGTCGCGGCTGCCAGGCTGAACTGCATTACGGCGCGCACCCGGCGCTCTACGTGATTGCGCTAATCATCGGTTTCTATCTGATGCGCAAGGCCGGCACCACTTTCCCTCACCTGCCCAATTTTGTGGGAATCGGGATCTGGGTGGTAACGGGTGGGGGGCTCTGCGCCCTGATCGCTTGGGCGACTCGCAACCGCGTGATTTTCAAGCGCCGATACCGGACATAACACTCAACTCATTTGAGTTGAGTTGTTACTCTCATCATCGCCCCCCACGATCAATCCTCGACGACGCCAAGCACTAAATCATGAAAGTCTACCAATGCAGAGAATGCGGCAATACGCTCAGCAAAACCGCGAAGGAATGCGGCAACCCCAGCTGTAAATCATCCGATCCGTTTGGAAAAGAAGCAGCCATCCGGCGACGCCAAGTGACCCTCGTAATACTCCTGATTAGTGTTGTGGGTAGCTTCGCGACTGCAACACACTTTGGAATTATTACCCCACAAGATATTCACGATTTTGGGGCCTCGATAGCAGCTCTTATCCGCCCGCATTAACGCTCGCAGAGGCGGGAGCACGTCTTTCTCCCGCCTGACTTTCACCGCGCCTGCAAAAGCGTGATCACTGCCCAGCACGCTTGGTACCGGCACGACGTTGTGTCGGCTCTGGCGCCGGTGCCGGCGTCGCGGATCTCACGGCCTCGAGCTGGCCCCGCAACGAAGCGGCTTGCTCGCCGGCCGATTTCGCATCCGAGCGAGCGCGCTCGGCGTCGGCTGTAGCAGTGGCTGCCTCGCGCTCAAACGCCTTCGCGCGGGCTTCGGTTGCCTGCAGCGATGCACGCGTGTCGGCAAGCTCGGCAGCTAGCTTCTCGGTGCGTTGCTGCTGCGTCGACAGCGCCTCTTCGGCACGCTCGCGCCGCGAACCGGCGTCGGCTAGGCGAGCGCTCAAATCATCCTTCTGAGCGGCAAGCACCGCGACAGATTGGTCGGCCGCTACGCGTGCCTGACGCTCCCGGTCGAGCTCAGCACGCACGGCCGCAAGATCGGCTTCAAGTCGCGGCATCGCCTCGAGGCGCAATAGTGCCTTCGCTAGCTCAGTGCGGGCCTGCTCGGCGGCCTGGCGCTCGTGCGCCGCTTCTTCACGCGCGGCGTCGAGGTCGTCAGCGAGCTGGGTCGCCTTACCCTCTGCAGCTGCTTTGTCGATCGACAGCGCTTCAAGCTCGGCATCGCGGTCGGCGATCAACTCACCTTGACGCTCGTTCTCACTCGCAAGGTCGGCTGCAGCCTGCTGCTGGTCGGCGAGTTCGGCTTCGAGCGTCGCGCGCGCAGCAGTGAGCTCCTGATCCATCCAGTCCACGATTGCACGTTGCAATGCCGGCGGAACGGCGAGCGCCGCATTCGGCTGACGCTCCTGCCCAGCTTTCCAGCGCTGCAAGAGTTTGGCGACGGTTCCCAAACTGCCCGTCCCCAACCGCTCACGCACGCCGCGTAGCGTCGGTTTGACACCCTCCGCCTTCATCGCGTCCGCAATTGCGTCGACCTGCTCGGTAGTGATATTCGCTTCGCGACCCATATGACCTCACGATATGATATGAAACGATACAATTGATATGATACGATATGATATGAAAAGCTGCAAGATCAAAGTGCGCTCTCTCGACGAGCTGAACGATTGCACGTGGGAGCCGCCAGAGGGCCTCACGATAGGCTTCCCCCTCACTCATCCATTGCCAGCCCGGCAGAAGGCCGATTTAGGCCACCAGGGATGATTTGCCCTGGGCCCCCGCCCTTCTCTGCAAGCTATGCAGCCGATGTGGTGCACGAACTCATCCGGCGATGGATCGCACACGATCCGGCTTGAGCGGTCGGCGTGGCGCGGAGCGACGCGGCGAGCGCGATTTATGCCGGCCTTAGCGCGCGGCGCGGCTTTGCCGCGTCGGGCGGTTAGGCCATAGCCCCACAAGCTCTTGCTATGCGTTGGTTTTCTGAGGAGGACGGGTGCGGGTCGATACGTTGGCTGGTGACTACTGCAGATGGCGTGCTAGCGCCGCGCCAACAGCCGCGGCTTTGTTCGTCTGGATAAGGTTTTGTTGTGGGGTTATTCACGCGCCAGAGGCGCGCACTTATTGCCCATCACGGGGTGGTTGCGGAGCGGCCGGGGTGGAGTTGAAACGCGGAGGGCGACAGTTATCAACAGGCGCTTGCTTCGGGCCTTTGTAGATATATTTGTCCTTGTTTGTAAACCCTGTTTGTAAACACCTTTGTAGGATCGCGTAAAGCCAATAGGGGAAAGGGTTTGCGCGGTGTGCCTCTGACATTTTTCGGGGTAGTCGGGCATTTTTCGGGGTAGTCGGGCGTTTTTCGGGGCGTATCTGACAAATTCCGGGGTAGTCGGGCGTTTTTCGGGTGCGTGCTCATTTTTCGAGCAATCGACGCTTGTCGCCTCATGGAATTCTGACATAGAATTATTGATGTCAGAGTAACCCGGAAAATGTCAGAATGGCCGACCTTGCCAAGCTGCCCGACCCCGACACGCGCGAGCGAAGCGTGACGATCAAAAACGAGCTGGTGCGCCGTATCCAGCGTATGAAGCTGTCCGAAAAGCGACTGCTCGCACTTGCGATCGCCAAGTGCAACCCGAAAACAAAAATGCTGAAAGATCGGGCTATGCGTCTGGATCCAGCGACCGGCGCTGCTCCTGGTTGGACCATCCGCGTGACGGCAAAGGAATTCATCGAAGCGTATCCACACATTGAGGCTAGGCACGCCTATAGCGAGCTCAAGAAAGCCGCAGAAGACCTCTTTGAATGCCGCGTAGAGTGGGATGAGGATGTCATCTCGCGGGGCAAGAAAGAGACGAAGCGCCGGTCGGTGCGGTGGATCTACGAAAAAGCGGATACGACAACCGCCGGCTGGGTGGATCTAAAGTTTTCACCCAGCATCGCCCCCTACCTGCTCGGCATCGAAAGCGAGTTCACGAAGTACAAGCTACGGCATGCGGCCGATCTACGGTCGATCTATTCGTGGCGCCTGCTTGAAATCATTGCGCAGTACCGCGATACCGGCGTCGCCGCCATTCTTTACGACGAGTTTTGCCAAGCTATGGGTGCGCCGGACAGTTGCGTGAAGGACTCGGGCCAACTGCGCCGCCGCGTCATCGAGCCGGCCGTGAAGGAATTGCAAGAAAAAAATAGCCTTGCCATTGAGTGGGAACCCGTGAAGCCGGCGGGCCGCAAGGTCGCGAGCTTTCTATTCAAGTTCAAACCGGACCCGCAGGGCCGGCTATTCTGACATTTTCTGTTGGCGTCAGGCTACCCCGAAAAATGTCAGAATAACTGTACGTACGTATGTACGCAAACACTCAACTCAAATGAGTTGAGTGTTTGCGGAGCCCGCTGCAGACGGGCGATCAGCTCGAGCACGCACATCGGCGGCTGTCGCGGTGGGCAGCGCGATGAAATCCAACTCGGGCATCTCGTCAAACGCCTGCTGAAACGGTAGATAGAGAAGCACAATCCACCGCTCGCTATCTCCGCGTGCGGCGTACGGGTGCAGTAGTTCGCCGTCGACAGCCAGCCGGTCAAACCGCAGCACTCCTCGGTGCGGATAGCGTGTCCCGCTTTCCTCCAAACGAGCCCTCATCATTTTGTTCGCGACCTCATCGGGATAGCCCGGATGTCCAGACGTGTCGGCCTCCTCGATCGACGCGAGAATGGCTTCCTCCTCTGTCAGATGGCATCTCTCGATTTCGCGCTCGTCGAATATCTCCTCTTTTACAACATACGGAGGCCCTCGATACCAGGCCGGATCTTCGTGCTCGAGCCGAATCGCTGCGATGGTGCGTGTGCCCACGTCGGTGCAACGCCAGCAGAAGCCAGCGGGCCCAAGAAATTCCAAGCCAATGTAGAAGTCGGTCAGCTTCATTGCTTCTCAGGGGAAAGAGCGTAGCGACAAGAGCATCAGGCTACACCTAGCTGTCGCGAGCGGCCCCTATTTTCGCAAGTTGTGAGGCCAACAGTTCAACCGCATTGACACTCAATTACTCAACTCATAAAATCAACTCATACACTCAACTCAAGGAGGGGTGCAATGATCGTTCTGGTCGGCGGGGAAAAAGGCGGTGTCGGCAAATCGACTCTCGCGAGCAACTTGGCCGTTCACCTGGCACATCACCAAGTCGATGTCGTGCTTGTAGACACCGATGGACAGGCAACCTGTGCTCGCTTCATCGAACGCCGGGACGAAGCCGCGATACAACCATCCGTCCCATGTGTGCAACGGACGGGGGACGTGGCGGCCACGCTGCGCGATCTCGTACGCCGCTACCAGGTCATCGTCGTCGACGCAGGCGGGCGCGATTCTCGCGAACTGCGCACAGCATTAGCCGTCGCAAATCTGTTCCTCACGCCGATCCGCGCAAGCCAAGCCGACCTGGAGACGCTGCCGAAGGTGAACGAGCTCATCGGCTTGGCCCGTGGACTAAATCCAGACCTCAAAGCTGCGGCAGTCCTGTCGATGGCGCCGTCCAATCCCGTCATTCGAGAGGTCGAAGACGCCCGCGAATTGTTGGCCCAATTCGATCAGATCGAGCTGGCCGATACCGTGATCCGCGATCGAAAGGTCTACCGTGACGCGCTGCTCGCTGGACGCGGTGTTATCGAGCTCGATAACTCGCAGGCCCGCGCTGAGATCCAGCTACTAGCCCAAGAATTTTTCGAGCTCGAGCCATCCGCTTGAGTGAGCAAATGATTAACTCAATGGAGTTGAGTAAATGAGTAAATTCAAGATCGCGGCAAAGAGCGGGAGCCATCCGTCCAGCGAGCCGATGACGCATGCCGAGTTCGCCGCCGGCGCCGCGATGGTTCAATCTCAGGCAGGGAACCGGCCTGCTAAGCCGATCCGCCTCAACTTGGATCTCGATCCAGATCTGCACCGCCGCTTAAAAGTTCGAGCAGCAGAAGCCGGGATTTCCATCGCTGAACTCGTGAGAGGCTTGATCACGCGCGAGCTCGTCTGAGCTGGTAGATGTAGAGGGCAGTTTTCCCGACCTTCACACGCCCGTCCGCCTCACGCTAGTCAAGCCCCTGCCTAGCTGCTTTCCTGCCCGCGCAGCGCCCGGTACAAAGTCGCCCTATGCACCTTTAGCAGCTTGGCCGTATCGCTCGCCGTGCGACCATCTGCGAGCAGTTCGCGGGCGTGTTCGATTTGGCCGACGGTGAGGGTAGGGCGGCGGCCGAACTGCACGCCCCTGGCCTTAGCCGCATCACGGCCGCGCCTGGTGCGGTCGATGATGAGGGAGCGCTCAAACTCGGCAATGCCGGCGAACACTGTTAGCACCATGCGGCCGGCCGGGCTGGTCGTGTCGGCCCACGGCTCGGATAAGCTGCGCAGGCCCGCGGCTACAGCCTGCAACCGCTCGGCAATGTCAAGCAGATCCCGCGTGCTGCGGGCCAGCCGGTCCAGGCGCGTGACCATCACCACATCGCCGGCGCGCAAATGATCAAGCATCCGGGCCAACTCCGGCCGCTTCGCGTGAGTGCCAGTGATCTTCTCGGCAAAGATGCGCGAGCAACCGGCCGCGTGCAGCTCGTCGCGCTGATTCCTCAAGTCCTGGTCATCGGTCGATACCCTGGCGTATCCGATCAGCACCCCGTGTTTGTCTTTCAAGGCGTCCCCATCGTGTTGCAAATGTCATCGCACATGATAGAGAATTTGCGACTGACTTTTGCAACGTTTCAACGCCAGATAAATCAGGGCAGGGATGTCACTTTCAGAAGGCGACAGCACGAAATATCAAAAGTCGACCGCACGGTCTTTTCTGACGTTGGAGTCGCCTCAGAAAACGGAAAATAAAGCACGCTAAGGCGTAGTTCCCTCGGGCTACACCGCGTCCGCACTGCGCGGTTCTTTCTTCCCTTGCAGTGACGCAATCAGCGGGCAGGAAACGTTCCCCTTCCGCGCATGGCAGGCGCACACCAAATCAGACAGCACGGCCTCCATGCGCGCCAGGTCAGCCATCCTCTCGCGCACGTCCTTGAGCTTGTGCTCGGCCAGGCTGCTGGCTTCCTCGCAATGGGTGCCATCCTCCAGCCGCAGCAGCTCGGCGATCTCATCCAGGCTGAAGCCCAACCGCTGGGCTGATTTCACGAAGCGCACCCGCGTTACATCCGTCTCGCCATAGCGGCGAATGCTGCCGTAAGGCTTGTCCGGTTCCGGGAGCAAGCCCTTGCGCTGATAGAACCGGATGGTCTCCACATTGACCCCGGCCGTCCTGGCGAAAACGCCAATGGTCAGGTTCTCCAAATTGTTTTCCATATCGCTTGACTCCGTACATAACTACGGAAGTAAGCTTAAGCTATCCAATTCAGATTCGAAAGGACAAACGTATGTCTGAACCTCAAAACGGGCGCGGCGCGCTCTTCACTGGCGGGCTGGCCGCCATCCTCGCCTCGGCTTGCTGCCTCGGGCCGCTGGTTCTGATCGCCTTGGGGTTCAGCGGCGCTTGGATCGGCAACTTGACGGTGTTGGAACCCTATCGCCCCATCTTTATCGGCGTGGCGCTGGTGGCGTTGTTCTTCGCCTGGCGGCGCATCTACCGGCCGTCAGCCGCCTGCAAACCGGGTGAGGTTTGCGCGATTCCCCAAGTGCGAGCTACTTACAAGCTCATTTTCTGGGGCGTGGCCGTGCTGGTTTTGGTCGCGCTCGGATTTCCCTACGTCGTGCCATTTTTCTATTGATCACAGGAGTTCACCATGAAAAAGCTGCTTTCCGCCCTTGCCCTCGCTGCCGTTGTTGCCCCCGTGTGGGCCGCCACCCAGACCGTTACGCTGTCCGTACCGGGCATGACCTGCTCGGCCTGTCCGATCACTGTCAAGAAGGCGATTTCCAAGGTCGATGGCGTCAGTAAAGTTGACGTGACCTTCGAGACGCGCGAAGCGGTGGTCACCTTCGATGATGCCAAGACCAGCGTGCAGAAACTGACCAAGGCTACCGAGGATGCGGGCTACCCATCATCAGTCAAGAACTGATCATGAAAGACCCGAAGACACTGCTGCGGGTCAGCATCATTGGCACAACCCTCGTGGCGCTGTGTTGCTTCACCCCTGTTCTGGTCATTTTGCTCGGTGTGGTCGGCTTGTCCGCGCTGACCGGCTATCTGGACTATGTGCTGCTGCCTGCGCTGGCGATTTTCATCGGCTTGACCATCTACGCCATCCAACGAAAACGCCAAGCCGATGCCTGCTGCACCCCGAAATTCAATGGAGTAAAAAAATGACCGAAATCACCGTGAATGGCATGACCTGCACATCCTGCGCCACCCATGTCAAAGATGCTTTGGAAAAGATTCCCGGCGTGAATGCCGCTGTGGTGTCCTATCCAGAAAGCCGCGCGCAAGTCATGGCAGACACCGCCGTGAGCCACAACCAACTGCTGGCCGCCATCGCCGCATTGGGTTATCAAGGCTCGATCCGGGTTGGTGATTTCAAAGATGAACCAAAAATCCGTGATGCACTTGAGGGCGCCGGTTTGCATATCGCCATCATTGGCAGCGGCGGGGCCGCGATGGCGGCGGCGCTGAAGGCCGTCGAGCAAGGCGCGACGGTCACGCTGATCGAACGCGGCACCATCGGCGGCACCTGCGTCAATATCGGCTGTGTGCCGTCCAAGATCATGATCCGCGCTGCCCATATTGCCCATCTGCGCCGGGAAAGTCCGTTCGACGGCGGTATTGCGGCAACTGTGCCTGCGATTGACCGCAGCAAACTGCTGGCCCAGCAGCAGGCCCGTGTCGATGAACTGCGGCACGCCAAATACGAAGGCATCCTGGACGGCAATCCAGCCATCACCGTTTTGCACGGTGAAGCGCGTTTCAAGGACGACCAGAGCCTGGTCGTCCGTTTGAACGAGGGTGGCGAGCGCGAGGTAACGTTCGACCGCTGCCTGGTCGCCACCGGTGCCAGTCCGGCCGTGCCGCCGATTCCGGGCCTGAAAGAGTCACCCTACTGGACTTCCACCGAAGCGCTTGTCAGCGACACCATTCCCGCACGCCTGGCCGTGATCGGTTCGTCGGTGGTGGCGTTGGAACTGGCGCAAGCCTTTGCCCGGCTCGGCAGCCAGGTCACGATCCTGGCACGCAGCACCTTGTTCTTCCGGGAAGACCCGGCCATCGGCGAGGCCGTGACAGCCGCTTTCCGCGCCGAGGGCATCGAGGTGCTGGAGCACACGCAAGCCAGCCAGGTCGCCCATGTGAACGGCGAATTCGTGCTGACCACCGGACACGGTGAATTGCGCGCTGACAAGTTGCTGGTTGCCACCGGTCGGGCACCGAATACGCGCAGCCTCGCGCTGGACGCGGCGGGGGTCACTGTCAATGCGCAAGGGGCCATCGTTATCGACCAAGGCATGCGCACGAGCAACCCGAACATCTACGCGGCCGGCGACTGCACCGACCAGCCGCAGTTCGTCTACGTGGCAGCGGCCGCCGGCACCCGTGCCGCGATCAACATGACCGGCGGCGACGCAGCCCTCAATCTGACCGCGATGCCGGCAGTGGTGTTCACCGACCCGCAAGTCGCCACCGTGGGCTACAGCGAGGCGGAAGCGCACCACGATGGCATCGAGACCGACAGTCGCACGCTGACACTCGACAACGTTCCGCGAGCGCTTGCCAACTTCGACACACGCGGCTTCATCAAGCTGGTCATCGAGGAAGGTAGCGGACGGCTCATCGGCGTGCAGGCGGTGGCCCCGGAAGCGGGCGAACTGATCCAGACGGCGGTGCTCGCCATCCGCAACCGCATGACGGTGCAGGAACTGGCCGACCAGTTGTTCCCCTACCTGACAATGGTCGAGGGGTTGAAGCTTGCGGCGCAGACCTTCAACAAGGACGTGAAGCAGCTTTCCTGCTGCGCTGGATAAAAAAGGAGGTTTTCAATGAGCGCCTACACCGTGTCCCGGCTGGCCCTTGATGCCGGGGTGAGCGTGCATATCGTGCGCGACTACCTGCTGCGCGGATTGCTGCGTCCGGTGGCGTGCACCCCGGGCGGCTATGGCCTGTTCGATGATGCCGCCTTGCAACGGCTGTGCTTCGTGCGGGCGGCCTTCGAGGCGGGCATCGGCCTGGACGCGCTGGCGCGGCTGTGCCGGGCGCTGGATGCTGCGGACGGCGATGAAGCGGCCGCGCAGCTTGCCGTTCTGCGCCAGTTCGTCGAGCGTCGGCGCGAAGCGTTGGCCGATCTGGAGGTGCAGTTGGCCACCATGCCGACCGAGCCGGCACAGCACGCGGAGAGTCTGCCATGAACAGCCCCGAGCGCTTGCCGTCCGAGACGCACAAACCGATCACCGGCTACCTGTGGGGCGCGCTGGCCGTGCTCACCTGTCCCTGCCATTTGCCGATTCTCGCCATTGTGCTGGCCGGCACGACGGCCGGCGCGTTCATCGGAGAGTACTGGGGTATCGCAGCCCTCACGCTGACCGGTTTGTTCGTCCTGTCTGTGACACGACTGCTGCGGGCCTTCAAAGATCGATCATGCGCGCTTCCCATTGAGACAAACCACGCTGTCGCTACGTTGCCTCATGCCGGCATCAAATTCGGCTGAGTAGCTTCTCGCCATCTGGACGTAGCTCACCCTTGGGTGAAACATGCCGATACAGGGTCTGCCGCGTGACGCCAA